>NZ_MIFU01000141.1:0-3593 GCF_001855215.1 Pseudomonas sp. 06C 126
GTCGGGTACCCCGAGCAGTCAATGTGCTCGAGCAGTTGCCCGAACGGGTTCCAGCGCAGTTTTTTGCTTTTGCCCGTGGCATCGATGATCTCCACGACCTGGCCGTGGGCGTCATAGCGATAGCGGTATTGGTGAGCGTGTCGAGGGAGCCGGTGAGGATGTTGGCCTGCACCGTCGGTGGGAACAGCGCGTTGCCAATGCCCTCGCATAAATTGCTCAGGCCCTTGTCGGCCCCGCTCTTGCTCATCGCAAGGCCCACCACCACGCCGACCACCGCGCCCAGCAGGAGGCACCCCAACCCGCCCGTGACAACCGTTTTCCCAGTGGCGGCGACTACTGCAGCGGTGGCCTGTGCGGTAATCGCGATGTTCGCCGCCACCTCCAGCACGCCGCCGAGAATGTCGGCCATCATCGAGGTGTGTTCCATGGCATCGCCCACACGGGCGGCCCATAACGCGTCATATATAGGCTGGGCTGCTGGGCCAGTCGGTGTTTAGCACGTTACCTTCCATAGTCACAGATTCCTTGTGTTTTAAGGCATACAGGTCAATGCGGTCCTCAGGCGCTTGATCAGGATAGGATCGCCCAGACAATCCAATGGCCTCGACGGCGTAGCGGCTATAGCGAATATAAAATGTTGTAGAACACGGTTGGGCTATCGTTTATTGAGGAAAGATCGTGATCTGTCAGGATATTCCTAAAGCATTCTTTTTTGACAGACATTCGGCGAGAGACGATTGCTTGCACCAGTTTTTCGAAAACGGCTTTATCACGGGTATGCTTTTTAAGTCTCAATATTTCTCGAGGTTTGTTTTTAATAATATAAAAGGAGTAGTTCATCAGGATGATGTTGGAAACAAAAAGATTGTGTGTGGATTGAAGTGGGTTGACCGTATCAACGATAGCGTCAAATAACGTTTTCCTGTCGTTAGCGTATGCATGCAGAAATACATCTGGATACATGAGTTCGCTGTGGCAATCATTAAAACGGAAACGATAATTCATATCGTTGGGTTTTGTCAGTAGTGTGATGATACTTTTTTGGTAGTCTTTTAAGACGCTAAAAATTACATTTTCTTTTCGGTCGTCGGCCTTGATTGCCTGATAAATCAGGTCAATAACGTCCAGTAGTGGGGTTGGCCCTAAAATATCTGCGTTTATTATCAGTTTGTTATTTTCGATGCTGAAGCGCTTATAAACTTCGTCGTCAATGCTCAGTTCGAAAAGTAGGAATTTTAGTATGTGGTTTCTGAGCTGTTCATTCGCGTCGATCTGACTGTTTTTCAAAGTGATCAATTGAATTATATAGAAGAATATAAAGTAATCTTTATTGGTCCGTTGACGGTTGTCTATTTCAAGTAAATAACCGAAGCGTGACAGGACTGACAGGAGGGCATAACAGTCCGGTTCTGTGAAGCCGAGCTTCGACATGGCTTTTTCGAAGGTGCTGATGGAAAACAGGTCATGCCAGCGGCTCACATAAAGCGTAGTCCCATTGAGCTTTCTGGCGGCGACAGAGAGTAGAGAAGGCTCATCTTCTCGGTAAAAAACATCACCGAACTCTGTCGGGCATGGCCGGATGTTCAGGAAATTTTCAAGTTTGTACGAAAGGAGATTGAACAGGTCCATTTTCCGCTATCCGCATGTCTTCCACTTTCCGTTCGGGCTTTTTTTCTCGACTCGAAAGGAGGTAATGGTTTTGTTGAATTTGTCGAGTAATCGGTTACCGATTCCTTTTGCCTTGGGTTCATTCGTTTTTGACAGCACTCCATCTTTCAGCCCAGTCTCTTTATAGTCAACGTCAGAAATATCCTTATGATTGTTGAGCATACTGACCCCTTCATTGTTGACTGTGGCCACTACCCGATACTGTTCCCTTTTAGGGTTGAAGCCGGGGTTGCTGTCATGATTGACCCAAATGGCTTTTTCACCCCTAATATTCGGAACCAGGCCCCCTCTACCGCCGTTGGCAGCCTTAGAGGCGACAGTTTCGCTCTTGCCCATGTAGCGAATGATCTCGTTTTCTTTCAGCCCCAGCGGATCGATCCAAGTGAATGGATTCGGGGCGTAGCGGTAAAGATTGAGGCTTCCCGTCAATCCCAATGGGTCAGGGCTGGTGAAGCGTCCTATATCTGGGTCATAGAAACGAAAAGTGTTGTAGTGCAAGCCTGTTTCCCGATCCAGGTACTGCCCCTGAAAACGCAGGTTCTGTTCCTCAATAAAGTAGGGCTCGCGGGTCTCATTGATCGTGTTGCCCCACACCTGAAACGCTGCATGCCATAGAAGGTTACCGTCACTTTCCGTTAAGGCATGGGGCAGCCCATTGGGATCATTGTGGTAGTAACGAATTCGTTGAGTTTCGCCAATACCATCGACTCTTGCCAGGGGCTCGTGACCATTATTGAGGTAGAGATACAGGCTGGTTTGGCTATTTTTATGCTCTTTGAGTAATTGCAGGCCATCCCAGTCGAAGCGGGTGTGTCCGATGAACTGTCCTTTGCCGTCATGTTCGGTTTTCTCAATCCGTCGTCCCAGCGGGTCATAGCGCATTCTGACTACGCTTTCTCCCTCAGCCTTTTGTGTTCGGACTTCGATCAATCGGTGATCAGTGTCATAGCGAAAATGCTGCAAACCATGTCGTTTGCTGGATTTTTCAATCACTCTCCCAAAACCGTCGTAGCGGTATCGCTTATCCTGATAAGTCATCAGTTGGTTATGCGTTACCTGCCCTGTAGAGCCGGATGAGATGTCGAGAAGATTGGCTGCGGCATCGAAGCAAAATGATTCGTTCTGCCCTTGGCGACCTCCCTGGGTTGCACGGATCCGTCCTGTCATATCGTAGTGGAGCAGTTGGTGTTGTTGTCCTTGTGGGTTCCGTTCGGAACGCCCCACAAGATGGTCACTGTGATCGAACTCAAAATGTATTTTTTCAGGCGCAGGCATCAAAGCCGGAAGGCTGGCATGCCGGTGTTGGCGAGTGCGTAGGCGGCCGCTGCGGTCATATTCGCTTCTCGTACTAATGTGGCCTTGTGTCCGAATGACCTCTCGATACAGTCGATCATGCTCGAAGTCGCTTATCACATGGCCGTCGAGGTTGATCTGATGCAGATGGTCGCTACCGTAATACAAGCGATTGAGCCAGCGGCCATCCGGCAGTTCCGTCTGGATCAAATTGCCGAGTTCATCATAGTGATGCCTCAGAGTCCCGGCGGCGCTCCTTTCTTCCGTGAGATAACCGCGTGCGTCATAAGTAAAGCCCACTCGCTGTTGGTTGCCGTCGTTATCGATAGCGATAGCTTCGATCAATTGGTTCAACGGGCTGTAGTGGAAGCAGAACTGTCCATCAGGTGTGGTTCGGGTTGTCAGTCGGCCCATAGCATCCCGTTGTAGATGCTGGACGATAGTTTTTTCGTTGGTCTGCTGACCACTTCGTATCGCTGCGTGGGTCTCGACGCGGTTTACATTATCTAGGGCATCGTATGTATAACGTTTCACGCTGCCGTCCAGGTCTTGCTGTTCCGTCAACCGATCCCCGTCATCCCAGGCAAACCGATAACGTTCTCCGTTCTCGTTGATCAGCGCTTGCAGCCGAC
>NZ_MIFU01000142.1:0-3084 GCF_001855215.1 Pseudomonas sp. 06C 126
GAGTAGTCAAATTGCTTGGGTGTTATATGGTCAAGCCTCACGGGCAATTAGTATTGGTTAGCTCAACGCCTCACAGCGCTTACACACCCAACCTATCAACGTCGTAGTCTTCGACGGCCCTTCAGGGAACTCAAGGTTCCAGTGAGATCTCATCTTGAGGCTAGTTTCCCGCTTAGATGCTTTCAGCGGTTATCTATTCCGAACATAGCTACCCGGCAATGCCACTGGCGTGACAACCGGAACACCAGAGGTTCGTCCACTCCGGTCCTCTCGTACTAGGAGCAGCCCCTCTCAAATCTCAAACGTCCACGGCAGATAGGGACCGAACTGTCTCACGACGTTCTAAACCCAGCTCGCGTACCACTTTAAATGGCGAACAGCCATACCCTTGGGACCGGCTTCAGCCCCAGGATGTGATGAGCCGACATCGAGGTGCCAAACACCGCCGTCGATATGAACTCTTGGGCGGTATCAGCCTGTTATCCCCGGAGTACCTTTTATCCGTTGAGCGATGGCCCTTCCATACAGAACCACCGGATCACTAAGACCTACTTTCGTACCTGCTCGACGTGTCTGTCTCGCAGTCAAGCGCGCTTTTGCCTTTATACTCTACGACCGATTTCCGACCGGTCTGAGCGCACCTTCGTACTCCTCCGTTACTCTTTAGGAGGAGACCGCCCCAGTCAAACTACCCACCATACACTGTCCTCGATCCGGATAACGGACCTGAGTTAGAACCTCAAAGTTGCCAGGGTGGTATTTCAAGGTTGGCTCCACGCAGACTGGCGTCCACGCTTCAAAGCCTCCCACCTATCCTACACAAGCAAATTCAAAGTCCAGTGCAAAGCTATAGTAAAGGTTCACGGGGTCTTTCCGTCTAGCCGCGGATACACTGCATCTTCACAGCGATTTCAATTTCACTGAGTCTCGGGTGGAGACAGCGCCGCCATCGTTACGCCATTCGTGCAGGTCGGAACTTACCCGACAAGGAATTTCGCTACCTTAGGACCGTTATAGTTACGGCCGCCGTTTACCGGGGCTTCGATCAAGAGCTTCGCGTTAGCTAACCCCATCAATTAACCTTCCGGCACCGGGCAGGCGTCACACCCTATACGTCCACTTTCGTGTTTGCAGAGTGCTGTGTTTTTAATAAACAGTCGCAGCGGCCTGGTATCTTCGACCGGCATGAGCTTACGGAGCAAGTCCTTCACCCTCACCGGCGCACCTTCTCCCGAAGTTACGGTGCCATTTTGCCTAGTTCCTTCACCCGAGTTCTCTCAAGCGCCTTGGTATTCTCTACCCAACCACCTGTGTCGGTTTGGGGTACGGTTCCTGGTTACCTGAAGCTTAGAAGCTTTTCTTGGAAGCATGGCATCAACCACTTCGTCACTCAAAGAGTAACTCGTCATCAGCTCTCGGCCTTAGAATCCCGGATTTACCTAAGATTCCAGCCTACCACCTTAAACTTGGACAACCAACGCCAAGCTGGCCTAGCCTTCTCCGTCCCTCCATCGCAATAACCAGAAGTACAGGAATATTAACCTGTTTTCCATCGACTACGCTTTTCAGCCTCGCCTTAGGGACCGACTAACCCTGCGTCGATTAACGTTGCGCAGGAAACCTTGGTCTTTCGGCGTGGGTGTTTTTCACACCCATTGTCGTTACTCATGTCAGCATTCGCACTTCTGATACCTCCAGCAAGCTTCTCAACTCACCTTCACAGGCTTACAGAACGCTCCTCTACCGCATCATCCGAAGATGATACCCGTAGCTTCGGTGTATGGTTTGAGCCCCGTTACATCTTCCGCGCAGGCCGACTCGACTAGTGAGCTATTACGCTTTCTTTAAAGGGTGGCTGCTTCTAAGCCAACCTCCTAGCTGTCTAAGCCTTCCCACATCGTTTCCCACTTAACCATAACTTTGGGACCTTAGCTGACGGTCTGGGTTGTTTCCCTTTTCACGACGGACGTTAGCACCCGCCGTGTGTCTCCCATGCTCGGCACTTGTAGGTATTCGGAGTTTGCATCGGTTTGGTAAGTCGGGATGACCCCCTAGCCGAAACAGTGCTCTACCCCCTACAGTGATACATGAGGCGCTACCTAAATAGCTTTCGAGGAGAACCAGCTATCTCCGAGCTTGATTAGCCTTTCACTCCGATCCACAGGTCATCCGCTAACTTTTCAACGGTAGTCGGTTCGGTCCTCCAGTTAGTGTTACCCAACCTTCAACCTGCCCATGGATAGATCGCCCGGTTTCGGGTCTATTCCCAGCGACTAGACGCCCTATTAAGACTCGCTTTCGCTACGCCTCCCCTATTCGGTTAAGCTCGCCACTGAAAATAAGTCGCTGACCCATTATACAAAAGGTACGCAGTCACCCAACAAAGTGGGCTCCCACTGCTTGTACGCATACGGTTTCAGGATCTATTTCACTCCCCTCTCCGGGGTTCTTTTCGCCTTTCCCTCACGGTACTAGTTCACTATCGGTCAGTCAGTAGTATTTAGCCTTGGAGGATGGTCCCCCCATATTCAGACAAAGTTTCTCGTGCTCCGTCCTACTCGATTTCATGACTAAGAGATTTTCGCGTACAGGGCTATCACCCACTATGGCCGCACTTTCCAGAGCGTTCCGCTAATCTCAAAGCCACTTAAGGGCTAGTCCCCGTTCGCTCGCCACTACTAAGGGAATCTCGGTTGATTTCTTTTCCTCAGGGTACTTAGATGTTTCAGTTCCCCTGGTTCGCCTCTTACGCCTATGTATTCAGCGTAAGATAACCATCTTATGATGGCTGGGTTCCCCCATTCAGACATCTCCGGATCAAAGTCTGTTTGCCGACTCCCCGAAGCTTTTCGCAGGCTACCACGTCTTTCATCGCCTCTGACTGCCAAGGCATCCACCGTATGCGCTTCTTCACTTGACCATATAACCCCAAGCAATCTGGTTATACTGTGAAGACGACATTCGCCGAAAATTCGAATTTCTCAACTAAGAGAACTCACAAATTTTACCTTAGCCTGATCCGTTACCAGTGAAAGTAACGTTCAGTCTATCTTTCTATCACATACCCAAATTTTTAAAGAACGA
>NZ_MIFU01000143.1:0-2837 GCF_001855215.1 Pseudomonas sp. 06C 126
CCGGTAACAACGAGCCAGGCTATGTCGATTTCGCGATCCCCCGTGAAGCGGTGATTCAAGATGCGGGCAGAACGGTGCTGATCGTGTACACCGTTACCAACCCTTGCAAGTTGGCGTCCTCCCAGGCCTTGCGTCTACAGATCAGCGTGCCAGTGCGTTTGCCGACCCCAGTGGTGCCACAGGCCACCAACAATATTTTGGATCTGCGCTCCTTTGCCGGGGATGCGGATATCACCGTTGAGCCCTGGTGGTTCGTTTTGCCGGGTCAGAAAGTCTGGTTGCGAGGGGCTGGAACCAAAGTTGACGGCACTGCCTACACTATTAATGTCTATCTGGGCAAGGAAGTAACGGCGGCAGAAGTGAGTGCGGGGTTGAATGGGGTTTTAAAAAGAACCGAACTACAAATGTTGAAGCGTGATACACCTCTAGTAGTTAGTTGCAAGGTTACTGTCGGTGGGAGCGATAAAGAAAGCGAGGCTGTAGAGTTTGCGCGACTGGAGTTGATGTTGAGAAATGCCCCGCTCACTATTGAAGAGAAATTTGAAGGCCAAGCCACGCGCGAATATACAGTGGGTGGTGTCATCGATACCCCGACCATGAAAGTGACATTTGTTTCTGGCCCGTTTGAGGCGGGAGTATTACCTTATGGCAATGATCAGTATTCCTCTGGACAATGCTACATGATGTTACGGAATATCCATCACTCGGAAACACCGCAAAGACATCGATTTGACTTTAAGCATAAGTTGGAATACGTAAAATTTGCTTGGGTGTGGAAGCAAAGTCCAGGGCAGGTAAGGTTCTATGATGACAGCAATCGCATGCTGGCGATGCTTGATTATCCTGACGAATACAGAGGGGGGTTCTGGGTTGAGTATTCCTCTTTGGGTGGGCGCCTGATTTCTAGTATGGAAGTCACCGTACAGGACTATTCGTTTATAGATAACTTTACGATGAAGTATCCACAGTAAACCGTAGTTGGTTCTAAAAGAATGCCCGCTTTATGCGGGCATTGCTTGTCATCGTTATTCAATTAAAAAACTGCCGGTGGTCGGAGTGTTGAAATAACTGTCAATTCTGACAGTAGCCAAACTTTGTGTTCAGATCTTAGATAGCAGTGGAGTCAGGCCTGCCCACTAGGCCATGTGGTTATCTTTCCCCGCATAGGAAGTCTCATCATGGTTAAAAAAACCACCCCGCCAAAAAAACAGTTGTTCGTTGCGCCGCCACCTGATGAATTCGCTCCCGAACTACCCAACCCGCAGATCCAGTACGCCGTCAATAACAACATTCTGTACCCCATGCATGCCATTGACGGCACGACCGCGACTATTACGCTCGCCGGGATGAGTGAAACTCCGATCACGTTGTATTGGGCCATCAAGCATCAGGATGAGCCAGTATTCGAACCCATCGTGCAAATGGGTAGTACCAGCGGTAGCCTCGTCATTCCTATTCCATGGCAGTGGGTCAGTACCTGCATTGGGCATACCGTTTTGATCTGGTACACCGCGACGGTGGCCGGGCAGCTCAAGCAGTCGTTGGTGCTGGAGCTGGAGATTCAGCAGATCCGCGAAACGGACCTTCGAACGTCGTTGCCGGAGTTCGCACATGCCCGGCTGGAATGGAACACCCTGTGGCTGAACATGCACGAGTTTCAGGGCGATGAGTTCATCCGCATCAAGGCCTGGCCGATGATTCAGGCCGGGCAACGGTTGTTTGTGACCGTGGCGGGCGACCAGCACCAGGTGCCTTACGCTTTCACGTGGGTGGCGTTCGATCATGTTGTACGGGAGACAGAGGCGAATCCGGAACATCTCTTTGAGTTCAGGCTCGCTCGTGGCTGGCTTGCGCGCCGCCAGGATTATTCTGCCTTGACCACTCATATGGGGGTGATTTGGGACGGTGCTCCTGCGGTGCTGCCGACCCCAGATGATCCTGTGCATGAGAACCCGTTACCCGTTAATGCCCAGGACTTTCATCTGCGGACCACTACATTGTTGCGCGTGGAGCCTGCGCTGGATCTGCCGCCGCCGCATCTTAAGGAGTCGGTGGATTGCGGCGCGGATGGTTGGTTGGTCAACCCGGTGAATACGGTGGACGGAGCACATGTTGTGATTGCCTACGAAGGCATGCACGCGGGGGAGATTGTGTGTCCCACTTTCAGCGGTACGGCCGGCGTAGGATCGCCGGCACTGGAGTGCCGCACCGTGCAGGAAGGTGAAAGCAGCCTTGAGTTCCTGGTGCCACCTTCGGCGATCAGTGCCAACTTTGATTGGCCTATTACTCTGAAATATCAGGTGTACGACAACGGGGCTGGGCCCTGGCTGTCTCCGCCAAGGGTGGTGAAGGTACTCGATATCAGCGGCTTGCCCAAACCGGCTGTTGAGCAGGCCACCGGTAATGCGCTGGACCTCAATACCTTTGCCGGCGATGCCTCGGCAACCGTCATCCCCTGGCCCTATGTTGCACTGGGCCAGGCTTGCTGGTTGTGGGTGACGGGTGAGTTGAAGGATGGCAGCCCCTACAGTTTTGCGGTGCTAAGCGGTGAGGCGCTTACCGAGGAGTGGCTGAGCGCTGGGGTCAACACACCGCTCCCGCGTCATGAGCTGCAAAAGCTGGCGGATTGCAGTGATATCGAGGTGCATTTTGCGGTGAATTTCAACGGCCAAGTCGACCGGGAGAGCGCGAAGGTATTCCGGCGCCTGGTACTGCACATCACACAGAAAGACCTGGACCTCAAGGCTCCGAGCGTGCGCGAAGCGGTAGACGGGCAATTGACGATATGGAATGGCCGGGATGGTGTGACGGTAAGGGTCGAATACGAGGGCATCAGC
>NZ_MIFU01000144.1:0-2333 GCF_001855215.1 Pseudomonas sp. 06C 126
GCCGCATCCAAGCTTCAAATGTGTAAACGATGTCCCCGGTTTCAGATGTAAAGGATGTCTACGGTTCTACACCCCCGCTGGGCTGCGCAGCAGCCCCAAACCCAAACCCAAACCGACCGAGGTTCTTCAGGCAAACCGAGTTGGCTGGTTTTGGGCCTGCTGCGCAGTCCAGCGCGGGGCAAGCCCGCTCGCCACGACAAGCCCGCTCGTCACGACAGGCCCGCTCGCCACGGCGCGCTCGACACGGGTACAGTGCTTGGCTTGACTACCTACTTTTGGAAGCTGCCCATGAGTGATGCCCATAACGCCCTGATCGTCGAGTTCTATCGTGCCTTTGAGCGTCTGGACGCTGAAGCCATGAGCGCCTGCTACACCGACGATGTGCTGTTCAGCGATCCTGCATTTGGTGAACTGCGTGGGCGCGATGCCGGCGACATGTGGCGCATGCTCACCACCCGGGCCAAGGACTTTTCCCTGACCTTTGACCAGGTGCGCAGCGACGACACCACCGGCAGCGCCCATTGGGTGGCGACGTACCTGTTCAGCCAGACCGGCAACACCGTGGTCAACGATATCCAGGCACGCTTTGTGTTCCGCGATGGCAAGATCTGCGAGCACCACGATCACTTTGACCTGTGGCGCTGGTCGCGCCAGGCGCTCGGTACCAAGGGCCTGTTGCTGGGCTGGACGCCACTGGTACGCAACGCCGTGCGGGCACAGGCCTTGAAAGGCTTGAAAGCGTTCCAGGCCGGTCGTTGATAAGATTGGCGCTCTTTTCACTGGCCAGAATACTTTGTGAACAATTCGCCTGAACCCGCCGTGCCGAAACCCTGGTTTGTGTACCTGGTCCGTGCCGCCAATGGCTCGCTCTATTGCGGCATCAGCAATGATCCGGTGCGCCGCTTTGCGACCCATCAAAGCGGCAAAGGCGCGCGGTTCTTTCTTTCCAGCCCGGCGGTGGCGCTGGTGTATACCGAGGCCTGCGCAAGCAAGGGCGAGGCCTTGCGCCAGGAACGCTTGATAAAAAAGCTCAAGAAAAGCGCCAAGGAGTGCCTGGCGCGGGCTTATCAATCTGATTGATCGGTTCCCATCAGGCCAATGGGTAGGCCACTGCGTTTTTGCACGATAAGCTGGCGGTTCCTTCATCTGGCGGAGTCCGGAATGTCTGAGTTGATCCTGCACCACTACCCTCAATCCCCCTTCGCGGAAAAAGCCCGCCTGCTCCTGGGCTTCAAAGGGCTGTCCTGGCAATCGGTGACCATTCCCCCGGTGATGCCCAAGCCCGACCTGACGGCCCTGACCGGCGGCTACCGTAAAACCCCGGTGCTGCAGGTCGGTGCGGATATCTATTGCGACACTGCGCTGATCGCCCGCCGCCTGGAGCAGGAAAAGGCCACGCCCCCACTGTTTCCCGAAGGTCAGGAGCTGGTCAGCCAGAGCTTTGCGGCCTGGGCCGATTCGGTGGTGTTTTCCCACGCCGTGGCCCTGGTATTCCAGCCCGAATCCCTGGCCGTGAAATTTGCCAAGGTGCCGCCGCATTTGCTGCAGGTGCTGGTTGCTGACCGCAGCAAGATGTTCGGCGACGGTACCGCCACCCGCGTGCAACTGGACGTAGCCCTGCACCAGTGGCCGGCCATCATTGCGCGGCTGGAGCAACAGTTGCAGCGTCAGTCGGGGGATTTCCTGTTTGGCGAGCCGTCGATTGCCGACTTCTCCATGGCCCATCCGTTGTGGTTCCTCAAGGGCTCGTCGGTGACGTCGCCGCTGGTGGATAACTATCCGGTTGTCAGCGCCTGGCTTGCTCGGGTGCTGGGCTTTGGGCATGGCACCGCCAGCGAGATGAGTGCCAGCCAGGCACTGGAAATCGCCCGTGATAGTGCGCCTGCGGCGTTGCCGGATGAGGTGTTTGAAGATCCCAACGGGTTCAAGGTGGGCCAGCCAGTGAGCATCGCTGCGACCGACTATGGCGTCGACCCGGTGGTAGGCGAGTTGATATTTGCCGGTCGCGAAGAACTGATCCTGCGCCGCGAAGATGAGCGCGCCGGCACCGTGCATGTGCATTTCCCGCGGCTGGGGTTCGGTATCCAGCAGCTGTAGGTTGGATTAGGTGTATCTGTGGTGCAGGTTGGATATTTCAGTGGCGAGGGGGCACCCCCGTTGGGCTGCGCAGCAGCCCCAATAAGACCCGCCAAGGTTTATCAGATACACCGAGGTGGCAGGTTTTGGGGCTGCTACGCAGCCCAGCGGGGGTGTAGAACCGTAGACATCCTTTACATCTGAAACCGGGGACATCGTTTACACATTTGAAGCTTGGATGCGGCTCTTGCCGCGTC
>NZ_MIFU01000145.1:0-1783 GCF_001855215.1 Pseudomonas sp. 06C 126
TGGTCTTGAAGTGAACGGCGGGGAAGTCACCGTCTACGAGAAAAACCTGCCGCTGGGCAGCGCTATCGATGGGCCTGCTTTGACCCAATCCGGCACCTTTACTGTGACCGCATTGGACGGACTGAAAAATCTGACTGTGGGCGGTATCAGCGTCGTTACCAATGGCGTGGCGGCGACCTTCCCGCAATCGGAACCCACCGGTTTTGGTAACACCCTGACCATCACCGGCTACAACGCCAGTACTGGTGTGATCAGCTATAGCTACACGCTCAACGGTACTGACAGCCACCCAACCGGCGCGGATGCCAATAGCATCAGCGAGTCGTTTGCGGTAACTGCCACCGATAGCAACAACAGCAGCGCCACCGGTTCGCTGGACGTCAACGTGGTCGACGATGTGCCCAAGGCTACCGACGATACCAATGGACAAGTGGCCTCTGAAAGCCAACTCATCCTCAGCGGCAGCGTGCTGGGCAATGATGTGCAAGGCGCGGATCGGGTCGCAACCGGCCCCGTCACGCCAAACACTATTGTTGGCACCTACGGGACCCTGCAACTGTTTGCCGATGGCAGCTACACCTACACCCTCGACAAGACTGATCCACAATTTATCGCCCTGAACGGCGGTGGCAGCGGCACTGAGACTTTCACTTATCAATTGAATGACAGCGACGGCGATACCAGTACCGCCAATCTCGTCTTGCAGGTCCATAACAACGACGACCCTGTGGTTCTGACCGGCCTGGAAGTAAACGGCGGCGAAGTCACCGTCTACGAGAAAAACCTGCCATTGGGCAGCGCCAACGATGGGTCTGTATTGACCCAATCCGGCACCTTCACCGTGACCGCACTGGATGGCCTGAAAAATCTGACTGTGGGCGGTATCAGCGTCGTCACCAATGGCGTCACCGCGACTTTTCCGCAATCGGAACCTACTGGCTTCGGCAACACCCTGACCATCACCGGCTACAACGCCAGCACTGGTGTGATCAGCTACAGCTACACGCTCAACGGCACCGACAGTCACCCAACCGGCGCGGATGCCAACAGTATCAGCGAGTCGTTTGCGGTAACTGCCACCGACAGCAACAACAGCAGCGCCACCGGTTCGCTGGACGTCAACGTGGTCGACGATGTGCCAAAAGCCTTCGACGACAACCCCGGCGGCGTGGCCTCTGAAAGCCAGCTCACACTGACCGGCAGCGTGCTGGGTAACGATGTGCAAGGTGCTGATCGGGTCGCCACTGGCCCGGTAACTGCCGGTACCTTCACCGGTACTTATGGCACCTTGCAGCTCTTCGCCGACGGCAACTACACCTACACCCTGGACAAGACTGATCCACAGTTCTTGGCTCTGAATGGCGGTGGCAGTGGGACTGAGACTTTCACTTACCAACTGAACGACAGCGACGGCGACACCAGCACCGCCAACCTCGTCTTGCAGGTGCATAACAACGACGATCCTGTGGTACTGACGGGCCTTGAGGTGAACGGCGGGGAAGTCACTGTCTACGAGAAAAACCTGCCATTGGGCAGCGCTATCGATGGGTCTGCTTTGACCCAATCCGGCACCTTTACCGTGACCGCATTGGATGGGCTGAAAAACCTGACTGTGGGCGGTATCAGCGTCGTCACCAATGGCGTTGCGGCGACCTTCCCGCAGTCGGAGCCCACCGGTTTCGGTAACACCCTGACCATCACCGGCTACAACGCCAGCACCGGCGTGATCAGCTACAGCTACACCCTCAACGGCACTGACAGCCACCCAACCGGCGCAGGCACT
>NZ_MIFU01000147.1:0-1458 GCF_001855215.1 Pseudomonas sp. 06C 126
ACCCCGGATGCGCTGGCATTGGTGTTTGATACCCAATCGCTGACCTTTGCCCAGCTCAACCAGCAGGCCAACCGCCTGGCTCATCGCCTGATCGAAAGCGGTGTGGGCCCGGATGTACTAGTGGGCATCGCGGTGCAGCGCAGTGTCGACCTGGTGGTCGGGCTGCTGGCGATTCTCAAGGCCGGTGGCGCTTATATCCCGCTGGATCCGGCGTACCCCGAAGATCGCCTGGCCTACATGATGCAAGACAGCGGCCTGGCCCTGCTGCTGACCCAGGCACCGTTGCTCGCGCGCTTGCCGATCCCGGCCGGGGTCACTGCGCTGGCCCTGGACCAGCCGGGTGCGTGGCTCGATGGCTACAGCGTGGAAAACCCGCTGCCGCGCAGCACCGCAGAACACTTGGCCTATGTGATCTACACCTCCGGCTCCACGGGTAAACCCAAAGGGGTGATGGTGCGCCATGGCGCCCTGACCAATTTCGTGTGCAGCATGGCCCGCCAGCCGGGGCTGGACGCCCATGATCGGTTGCTGTCGCTGACCACCTTTTCGTTCGATATTTTCGGCCTGGAAATCTACGGGCCGCTGCTGGTCGGCGCCACCCTGGTGTTGACCGGGCAGGACATCAATCTCGACCCGCAAGCCTTGCTCACCCTGGTCAAACAGCAGCGCATCAGCGTGTTGCAAGCCACGCCTTCCACATGGCGCATGCTGCTCGATCACCCCCAGGCGGATGCCCTCAAGGGCTGCAAGCTATTGTGCGGCGGCGAAGCGCTGCCCCTGGAACTGGCGACCCGCCTTTTGGCGCTATCGCCCCAGGTCTGGAACCTCTACGGGCCGACCGAAACCACCATCTGGTCGGCGCAGTACCCACTCGCGCCAACCCAGCCACAGCCGTGGCTCGGCGGGCCGATTGCCAATACCAGCCTGTCTATCCTCGACGATAACCTGGCGCCGGTAGCAGTCGGGGTCGCCGGCGAGTTGTTGATTGGCGGCGACGGCCTGGCGCGGGGTTATTTCCAGCGTCCGGCACTCACCGCCGAGCGCTTCCTGCCCGACCCGTTCGGCGCTCCCGGTGCGCGCCTGTATCGCACCGGCGACCTGGCGCGCTACCGCGCGGATGGGGTGATCGAGTACATCGGTCGGGTGGATCACCAGGTGAAGATCCGTGGGTTGCGGATCGAACTGGGGGAAATCGAAGCGCGACTGCTGGAGCAACCACAGGTGCGCGAAGCGGCCGTGGTGGTGCGGGACGTCGCAGGCCATCCGCAGTTGGTGGCGTACGTGGTCGCCATGCACGCGGTGAGTGATGAGCAGGCTTTGCGTGACGCCTGCAAGCGTCAGCTCAAGGGCGACCTGCCGGAATACATGGTGCCCAGCCATTGGGTGTTCCTTGATAGCCTGCCGCTGACCCCCAACGGCAAGCTCGACCGCAAGGTGTTGCCGGCGCCGGATGCCAGT
>NZ_MIFU01000148.1:0-1401 GCF_001855215.1 Pseudomonas sp. 06C 126
ATCGCCCGCATCCCTGATGCAATGAATAGGGCGTAGGAATATATGTAAGCAGAACGGGCCTGGCACAAGCCCGGGGATGAAAAACGGCTAGGGGATGAAATTTGGGAAGTTGCCTACTTCTCAAGCACCGCAGACCTACAGAAACGACCGCGAACATCGCCCTGCGACAACCGCGTTTTTTTCACATTGGAAACGACAAAGCCCAGGCAGTGCTGGGCTTTGGAAAACTAGGCTACCACTGGCGCCAAACGTACCAAGACAGCACAGCCGCGACATAGATCACCGAGAAGTAAAACGGCCAGGTGACCCAGCACTTGAGTGCCAACGGGACTGAGTCCAATTCCTCTCTCGTCACTTCGCCACTTTTCACATAGCTGGCAGGCCATACAAAAAACTGCACAAACACGCCCATGCGCATGCTTTTATCAATCGACTTGTTTCGTCCCCAAAAACGCTTGTAGTGCTGCACTGTTTCGTTTTCGCTGAACTAGCTTTCCAACTTATCTAGTTTTTTGTATTCGACGTACAAGGTCAGGCCCAAACAAACATTCCAAATGCCAGCGCTATCAGAGTTAATTCATTTAATGACATGTTCATATTCTTGCGGGCTTGCCCTTTCAACGCCACACCTAAAACTATCTTGCAGGGTGGTCCCTGGTCTTTGATTACCACTTGCACCAAACGAGCCAGGCAGTGACAGCCAAGCCATATATCAATGACAAGTAAAACGGCCACAATACCCAGCGTTTAAGTGTCAAAGGAACCGAGTTCAATTCTTCCCACGTCACATCATTGCTCTTTACGTGAGTTTTTGGCTGCATGAAAAAGCCAACAAGTATGCTCACCCGCATGGTTCTATCGATGGCTTGGCCCCTACTCCAAAAACGCTTGTTTCGTTGTACCACTTCGTTTTCTGTGAAATAGCTTTCCAATTCATCTAGTTTTCTGTAATCCACGAACAGCTTTAACCCTAGGCAAATAAAAGGCATCACAAATAACAGGATAAGAATAAAGGTGCTTGCAGTCATCATTGCAGCCCTCCAAATTCATATACCAAATCGCCTACTTTTGCACCGACAATGCCACTACCTGCTCCCAAGGACGAGCCTCCGACTGCGCCCCCGACAATCCCACAAAAAAGCTCACCTTTACCTTTAGTTGCTAATCCAAGCACTATCCTGCACCCACGACGCCCTATTTCTGCACCTAGGACTCCACCTACCGCTGCCCCAGGCACCCCACTCGCCAGCCTCCCACCTTCTACATATTTGACCCTGCTGCACTTTTCGCCCCGATCCTTCGTACACGCCTCCTTGATCTCCAACCCCGCCACCCCCACATCCAGCGCCAGCCCCACATACGTGCCATTGCCCAAAAACTTCGACGTCTGGGCAATGCTCT
>NZ_MIFU01000149.1:0-1286 GCF_001855215.1 Pseudomonas sp. 06C 126
GGGGTGTAGAACCGTAGACATCCTTTACATCTGAAACCGGGGACATCGTTTACACATTTGAAGCTTGGATGCGGCTCTTGCCGCGTCCAAGTCTGCCCAAGGGATAGTCACATAGGTACAGATCCCAGACATCCTCTTCAGCCTCTTTAAGCCCTATCCGTTCTCCAGATAAAGCCTCGCTGACAAATATCAGCTTGTTCTTCCACAAGATAGAACCGTCCTGCCTGACACTTCGAACCTGCATGTCTGCCGGATATTCCACTGCGGGTAAGCATCCGGGGTAAGGCCGAGTGGATGGCACATACAACTCTCCCGGACGTTTCATACCGAGCGCTTCGTGTGGTCGTATGTAATTGAATTCATTCCTGAAATGCTCCAGCAACAGCTGTTGCTCAAGCAAATCGCGTCCTAAGGGCAACTCGAATTTCAAGCTGCGGTGCATTCGCTCGTGGCGACCGTTCTGCGCGGGTCTTCCAGGCATGATTCGCTCGGGGTAGATGCCCAGACGGATCCACCAAACCGCCAATGTAGACATTCTTGCCAGACCAGGAGAGGCGAATGGAACACCGTTGTCAGAACGAATGACTTGCGGCATGCCGTATTCCTGAAAAAGCCTCTCAAATGCCTGTTTTACAGGCTGTGTCATGATCTTGGGGTGGGCCCTGCACGCCAGAATCAGGCGCGATGCGTGGTCAGTCACGGTCAAAGGAAAGCACATCTGCCCGTTAAGCATCTTGAATTGCCCTTTGTAGTCAGCGCACCACGTCTTGTTGGGCTCGTTGGCTTCTCGCATTGGGGCGTGGGAAGTGCCGTGCCGACGCTTGAAACGCCGTTTGCTGACCAATCCAAGCCGATCAAGCCATTGCCCTGCCGTGCTGGGGGCAGGCCAGGCGATGGTTGGATCCTCGATTCGCAATAGCTCGAGAAGCTTCTTAGGCCCCCATTTATCGTGGGCTTCCTTCATGGCCACCACGCGGGCCAAGATCTCATCGTCAGTTTTGTTTGGACTGTTATGAGGTCGTCGGGAGAGCTCGGACAACGACTTCAAATCGCCGTCATGCCGGGCAATCCATTTATCGACGGTAGGCCGACTCACATTGAATCGGTGTGCCAACTGGGTTTTCGTGTAGTTGCCAGAAAGCCAGTCAGCGACCAGTTTGATTCGTTGATTCATGGGGGACTCTTGGTTCCAGGGCATGATCAGATACCTCCTGACCATGCGTATTAACCTGTAAACCATGTCCCCGGTTAGAAATGTAAACGATGTCCCCGGTTTGTACCGGGAC
>NZ_MIFU01000150.1:0-1048 GCF_001855215.1 Pseudomonas sp. 06C 126
GGGTCGAAACCGGTGGCACGCACGGTGATGACTTTGACGGCAGCAGTCGATTGCACGGTGGCAATGGCGTTACCGGCGTAGATCGGGCGCTTGAAGGTGTCGGCGCTTTCGACCGAAACGATCTCGGAGATCTGGTCAACGTCCAGCTGCGCAGCAACGCGTGGCAGGATGTTTTTGCCGTTGGAAGTGGCGGCAGCCAGGATGTGGCTGTAGCCAGTACCTAGCTCTGCAACCAGAGGGGCAACGTTTTCCGGCAACTGGTGCGCGTAGGCAGCGTTATCGGCCAGCAGTACTTTGCTCACGCCCGCGACTTTTGCTGCGGCTTCAGCCACGGCGCCAGCGCCTTGACCAGCGACCAGTACGTGGATGTCGCCACCGATTTTGGCGGCAGCAGCAACGGTGTTCAGGGTGGCCGGGGCCAGCACCTTGTTGTCGTGTTCTGCGATTACCAAGATAGTCATGATTAGATTACCTTCGCTTCGTTTTTCAGTTTCTCGACCAGTTCAGCCACCGACTTGACCTTGATACCCGCGCTGCGTGCAGCTGGCGCTTCGACTTTGACGGTCTTGTTGGTGGAGGCGGTGGAAACGCCCAAAGCATCCGGAGTCAGCACTTCGAGCGGCTTCTTCTTGGCTTTCATGATGTTTGGCAGGGACGCATAACGCGGCTCGTTCAAACGCAGGTCGGTGGTGACGATGGCCGGCAGTTTCAAGGAAACCGTCTGCGCGCCGCCGTCGATTTCGCGGGTCACGGCAACGCTGTCGCCGCTGACTTCGACTTTGGAAGCGAAGGTGCCCTGGCCGTAACCGGTCAGTGCAGCCAGCATCTGGCCAGTCTGGTTGTTGTCGCTGTCGATGGCCTGTTTGCCAAGGATCACCAGTCGCGGCTGTTCCTTGTCGACAACGGCCTTGAGCAGCTTGGCAACGGCCAGCGAGGTCAGTTCTTCAGCGGATTCGACGAGTACGGCGCGATCAGCACCCAGCGCCAGAGCAGTACGCAACTGCTCTTGAGCAGTGGATGGCCCTACGGAAACGACGACGATTTCAGT
>NZ_MIFU01000151.1:0-182878 GCF_001855215.1 Pseudomonas sp. 06C 126
TCCACCGAATGTGACTGTAGCCAGGAAAATCAGCAGTCCAACGTGCCAGTGGCGCAGCTTGGCTGGGCCGCAGCCATCGCTGGTGGCGTGATGTTTATCATGACGCGTGGCCGCTTCCCTCGGCCAATGATCCCCGCTTACTGATTTGGAGGAGCCCCCATGGAACCGGAATTCAATGTAGCCGAAGAGCTTGCCAAGCAACCACACCTGCTGGAAATACCCGGTCATCTATTGATGACGGGCGGCCCCCAGAATTATATCGGCGCAGTACTTTGCCTGCGGGGAACGCTGTATTTCAAGGAGGCCCATACACGTTTGGTGCGCGAAGCGCTATGCCAGTGTTTCGACGACTTCAAACGCTTGGCTGAGCCCCACCTCACCTGGCTCTGGCGCGAAGAACCTCCTCAGGGCAAGCCACTGTCAGCTTTTGCTGACGCAAAGCCACTCCGAGATATGGTCGAAGCAATGGATGCAGACGACCTTCTCAGCTTCTACTACCTCAGTGGCAAGCAATCCAACGACGCTAGCGCTTGGCTCTTCGATGTTTTTGGTATGCGTGGATGGAAGGCAAAGATGGGGGATGAGCTCAGCGTCCTGCAGTTCTCAGTACCGCTTTTGTACCAAGAGCAGAGCCCACTCAGTTTCTTGCGCTTGTTCCTAGACTCCGCGCGCCGATTAGTCCCCGAGCAGGGCTGCGCGGGGCATGCCTTCAATCTTTCCGTCACCAACCGGGATGGTAACGAACCTACTGAAGCCTTTATGGCGGCGCGCATGCCGGGATTGGATGTAGGCACAGCCGCTCTGTTGGCGAATATCCCCGAGTTCAAACCCACAAGAATCAAAACGGTCAGTTGGCTGACCTTGCTCGACCAAACACGCCTGGATCTTGTTGGCGGCCTGGATGGCCTGCGTGCGCAGCTACCTTCCAGCCATTTTGCCTTCTATGACTACGGTAACGGCGTAGTGATCCAGGCCGGTGCATACCCATACCTTGGCGGTGATGCCGATGATCCGAAACCGGCTGCCTATGTGTTGTTGAACCACGTGCTCAAGGACATCCGCTACGAGACTGTAGGCTCACTGCACGGTGGCTCTCATGATGGCGAGTTGCGGCTGGTGGACTGGTCGGCTGACCAGTGGCTCAAGCGCTTGGATGTGGACGCAGACGATATACCTGCCTGGCGTGCCAAGTTACTTCGTGACGAATCCTGCTTGGATGCTACAAACACGCTGCCGGGGCGTTTGTAGAAAGCAAGCCCCATAATGGGCTTCTAACTTCCTGTCCGGCAGTAGCAAAACCTAGATAGGGCTTGAGTCGCAGGCGCGCACCCGCCGTAATGACAGGTGCGACGCTCAAGGGTTAAGGCATCACGGGCGGCATGTACTTCAACGTCGTCCCCAGTGCCCACAGCAAAAACAGCACCAACGGCGTGTGCACCAGCAACTGCACAAACGAGAAGCCAATCAGGTCCCGCGCCTTGAGCCCCAGCACACCGAGCAGCGGCAGCATGTAGAACGGGTTGATCAGGTTCGGTAGCGCCTCGGCGGCGTTGTAGATCTGCACGGCCCAGCCCAGGTGATATTGCAGGTCATTGGCCACCTGCATCACATACGGCGCCTCAATGATCCACTTGCCACCGCCCGATGGGATAAAGAACCCCAGTACCGCCGAATACACGCCCATCAGCAGCGCATAGGTGTCGTGTGAAGCGATGGAGGTGAAGAAGGTCGAGATATGGTGGGCCAGGGTCTGGCCATCGCCGCCCTTGACCACGGTCATCAGCGCCGCGATGGAGCCATACAGCGGGAACTGGATCAACACCCCGGTGGTGGTCGGCACCGCGCGAGCCACGGCATCGAGGAAGCTGCGCGGGCGCCAGTGCAGCAAGGCGCCGACCATGATGAACAGGAAGTTATAGGTGTTGAGCCCCGAGATAGCGCTGATCGCAGGTTTGGTCGAGAACTCATGGAACAGCCAGCCGGCAGCCAGCAGCGCCAGCAAAATGGTGAGCAACGGGCTGTGTTCCAGCCATTCTCCCGGACGGCTTGGTGGCTGTGGCTTGGGCAGGTTGAATGCCGGGTCCACACCGCAGGCCTTGGCGTCACGCGCCGAGTTGGGGCCCGGTGCGGTGACGTAGGCGATGACCAGCGACACCACGATCAGCGCCAGCAACAGCACGCCCGATTGCCACAAAAAGATCGTATCGGTGAAGGGAATAGTGCCGGTGATCGCCAGGATCGACGGCGGCAAGCTGGCCGGGTTGGCCTGCAGTTGCGCGGCCGATGACGACAACCCCAGCGCCCACACGGCACCCAGGCCCAAATAGGCCGCCGCGCCGGCAGCGCGATAGTCCATGCGCAAATCCGTGCGGCGGGCCAGCGCCCGCACCAGCAACCCGCCGAACACCAGGGACAGGCCCCAGTTGAGCAGCGAGGCAACCATCGAGATCAACGCCACCCACGCCACGGCCGAGCGGCCGTTTTTCGGGATGCGCGCCAGGCGGTCGATCAACTTCACGGCAGGCGGCGAGCTGGCGACCACATAGCCACCAATCACCACGAAGGCCATTTGCATGGTGAACGGTATCAGGCTCCAGAAACCGTCGCCAAAGGCCTTGGCGGCGTCGGTGGGCGCTGCACCCATGCCCAGCGCGGCCACGGCGACAATGATTACGGCGAGGGCGGCAAACACCCAGGAGTCAGGAAACCAGCGTTCGGCAAAGTTCGAGCAACGCAGGGCAAAGCGGGCGTAGCGGCTTTCTTCGATAGGATCGGCCACGTTATTTACCTCTTGTATTTATTATGGGGCGGATTGCGGGCATCTTGGCCCACGGCCATTTATTTGGGAATGTTGTTATTTTCATGGATCAATGAGTAAACCGAATATATCCGCTGCGATTGCCAGGATCCGGCCCAGCTCATAACCTGCACGCCATTTTGTCTGTCTGCCGAGCTTCTCCATGACTGCCACCGCTTATCCACAGGCGCAGCGCTTTTCCCGCTCCGACTATAAAACCCTGGGCCTGGCCGCCCTGGGCGGTGCCCTGGAAATCTACGACTTCATCATTTTCGTATTTTTCGCCCTGACCCTGAGCCAGTTGTTCTTCCCCCCGGAAATGCCCGAATGGCTGCGCCTGCTGCAGAGTTTCGGAATTTTCGTCACCGGCTACCTGGCGCGGCCGCTGGGCGGCATCCTGATGGCGCACTTCGCCGATCACCTGGGGCGCAAGCGGGTGTTCAGCCTGAGCATCCTGATGATGGCCTTGCCGTGCCTACTGATCGGGATCATGCCGACCTACGCGCAAATCGGCTATTTCGCACCGCTGATCCTACTGGCGCTGCGGGTCTTGCAGGGCGCCGCGGTGGGCGGCGAAGTGCCCAGCGCCTGGGTCTTTGTCGCTGAGCACGCGCCGGCCAACCATCGCGGTTATGCCTTGGGGTTCCTGCAAGCCGGGCTGACCTTCGGTTACCTGCTGGGGGCATTGACGGCGACCTTGCTGGCGCAGATGTTCACCGCTGAACAAATCCTCGATTACGCCTGGCGCTTTCCGTTTCTATTGGGCGGTGTGTTTGGTGTGATCGGTGTCTGGCTACGCCGCTGGCTCAGTGAAACCCCGGTGTTCCTGGCCATGCAGGCGCGCCGCCAGGCCGACGCCGAACTGCCGCTGCGCACGGTGTTGCGCGACCATCGCCAGGCGTTGTTGCCGGCCATGTTGCTGACCTGTGTGCTCACCTCGGCGGTGGTGGTGTTGGTGGTGATCACGCCAACCATGATGCAGAAAACCTTCGGCATGAGCCCCAGCCACACCTTCGCCCTGAGTGCATTGGGCATCGTCTTCCTGAATATCGGTTGCGTATTGGCGGGCCTGTTGGTGGATCGCATCGGCGCCTGGCGCGCGGTGCTGGTCTACAGCCTGCTGCTGCCGGTGGGCATCGCCGTGCTTTACGCCAGCCTGATTGCCGGCGGCGTGTGGCTGGGCGCAGCCTATGCCATTGCCGGGTTGAGTTGCGGGGTGGTGGGCGCGGTGCCTTCGGTGATGGTCAGCCTGTTCCCGGCGCCGGTGCGGGTGTCGGGGATTTCCTTTACCTACAACATCGCCTACGCGCTGTGGGCGAGTACCACGCCGTTGATGCTGATTGCATTGATGCCCGCCAGCCCATGGATTTGCGTTTTTTATTGCATGGTGATGGGTGCGGTCGGCGTGGCCAGTGCCGTGCGGTTTGCCAATCGACCGGTTTTTTAAAGCCACCACAATCTCCCTGTAGGAGCGGGCTTGCCCGCGATGGCGGTGGATCAGTCACTGTTTGGATCGCTGGTGTACCGCTACTCGCGCTCTTCCAGCACGTAGCCCACCCCGCGCAGGGTGTGGATCAACTTGCGCTCGAACGGGTCGTCGATCTTTGCGCGCAGGCGGCGGATCGAGACTTCGACCACATTGGTGTCGCAATCGAAGTTCATGTCCCACACAAACGAGATGATTTGCGTACGTGACAGCACCACGCCGCTCTGGCGCATCAGCAAGTGCAGCAGGGCGAACTCCTTGGTGGTCAGGTCAATGCGCTGGCTGCCGCGAAAGGCCCGGTGGCGACCCTGGTCCAGTTCCAGGTCGGCCACCCGCAGCACGTCCGGTACCGCCGCCTCGACGCTGCGGCGCATCAGGGTGCGGACCCTGGCCAGCAGTTCGGGAAACTCGAAAGGCTTGACCAGGTAGTCGTCGGCGCCCAGTTCCAGGCCTTTGATTTTGTCGGCCAGGCGGCCGTGGGCGGTCAGCATCATGATCCGGGTGTTGCTGGTCTGGCGGATCCGCTGCAACACATCCCAACCGTCCATCAGCGGTAGGTTCACATCCAGAATCACCAGGTCATAGGCGTGTTGCCGCGCCAGGTGAACGCCGTCCGCGCCACTGGCTGCGCAGTCGACCACATAGCCACTCTCGCTCAGTCCCTGGTGCAAGTACTCGGCCGTTTTCAGTTCATCTTCGATAACCAGGATTCGCATGTCGAGGGTGCCTCGGTGCAAGGGGAAGTCGCTGAAATTGCCGCGAAGGTTAAAGCAAAAGCCCGGGCCAGAGCCTTTGCTAACGGATTTGTAATGTTCTGGCCACCCCCCTGATAAGTAGCGAAAGTTACATTGCCCCTGCTTGGATTTGTCCGCCAACTCATGGGTGTGGAACGCTTGTTATGCCAATGTTTTCAAGAACAATTGTGTGCTCCGTAGTGGGGTTATTGGCGATGGCCCAAGTGGCAAGCGCCCAGACCCTGACCCTCGAATCGGCCCTGCAAAGTGCGTTTGCCGGCAACCCGGACCTGGCCGCTGCGCAATGGGAAATCGACATCGCCCAGGGCGGTCGTCAGCAGGCCGGGCTGATCCCCAACCCGGTGGCCTCCTGGGATGCCGAAGACACCCGCCGCAGCACCCGCACCACCACCGTCAAGCTGAGCCAGACCCTGGAGTTGGGCGGCAAACGCGGGGCGCGCATCGAGGTGGCCTCGCGGGCCCAAGATGCGGCCGCCCAGGAACTGGAACAGCGGCGCAACCTGCTGCGAGCCGAGGTCATCGATGGCTTTTATGGTGCGCTGTGGGCCCAGGAGCGCCTGGAACTGGCCCAGCGTTCAATGGCGCTGGCCGAGCGCGGCCTGGTGATTGCCAATGGCCGGGTCACGGCGGGCAAGGCGTCGCCGGTCGAAGCCACCCGCGCCCAGGTAGAGGTCTCGCAAATCCGCCTGGAGCGCAGCCGCGCCGAGATCGGCGTAAGTGATGCCTATCGCCGCCTGGCGGCCATCACTGGCAGCGCCACCATCGGTTTTGAACGTGTCGAGGCAGGTGCCGTGAATACGCCGGCGCTGCCTTCGGTCACCCAACTGCTGGCGCGCCTGGAGAGCACCGCCGAGCTGCGCCTGGCGCAGCTGCAAATCCAGCAACGGGACGCCGGCCTGGGCCTGGAGAAGGCCCAGCGGATTCCCGACCTGGATATCTCCATCGGCAGCCAGTACGACGCCAGCGTCCGCGAGCGGGTGAATCTGGTGGGCGTCTCGATGCCGATCCCGCTGTTCAATCGCAACCAGGGCAATGTGCTGGCGGCCAGCCGCCGAGCCGATCAGGCGCGGGACCTGCGCAACGCCACCGAACTGCGCCTGCGCACCGAAACCCGCCAGGCCCTGGACCTGTGGGCAACCGCCAACAGTGAGGTGCGCGCCTTCAACCAAGTGATCCTGCCCGCCGCCCAAAGCGCGGTGGACAGCGCCACCCGTGGCTTTGAGATGGGCAAGTTCAACTTCCTCGATGTGCTCGACGCCCAGCGCACCTTGATCGCCGCCCGCACCCAATACCTCGCCGCACTCGCCCAGGCCACCGATGCCTGGGTGCGCATCGAACGGATTTACGGCGACCTTGCCCGCATTTGATCTTTCAGGAGTTCCCCATGAACAAACAACAAGGCCTGGCTTTGGCTGTTGCAGCGGCTATTGCCCTCGCGGCGATGGTGTTTTGGCCGGCCACCAGCGTGGCGCCCCAGGCACCGGTGGCGAGCGTCAAAGCGCCGGAGGAAGAAGAGGAAGAGGGCGTGCTGGTGCTCAATGAGCAGCAGATCCAGGCCGCCGGCATTCAACTGGCCAAGGCCCAGCCCCGACAAATCAGCACCCTGCTGTCGTTGCCGGGCGAGGTGCGATTCGACGAAGACCGCACCTCCCATATCGTGCCCCGTGCGGCGGGGGTGGTGGAGTCGGTGAAGGTCAACCTTGGGCAGAAGGTCAAGCAAGGCGAGCTGTTGGCGGTGATCGCCAGCCAGCAGATTTCGGATCAGCGCAGCGAGTTGGCGGCCAGCCAACGCCGGGTCGAACTGGCCCGCACCACCTTCCAGCGCGAGCGCCAGTTATGGCAGGACAAGATCTCCGCCGAACAGGATTACCTGCTGGCCCGCCAGAGCCTGCAAGAAGCCGAAATTGCCCTGAACAACGCGCGGCAAAAGATGAACGCCCTGAGTGGCAGCGCGGTCCTGGCCGGCGGCAATCGCTATGAACTGCGTGCGCCGTTTGCCGGGGTGGTGGTGGAAAAACACCTGGGCGTTGGCGAAGTGGTGAGTGAGACCAGCGCCGCTTTCACCCTGTCGGACCTGTCCCAGGTGTGGGTCACGTTTGGTGTGTTCCCCAAGGATCTGAACAAGGTCCAGGTCGGTCGGCCGGTGAAGGTCAGCTCGGCGGAAATGGGTACCGACGTGATGGGCACCGTGGCCTATGTCGGCAACTTGCTGGGCGAGCAGACGCGTACCGCCACGGTGCGGGTCAGTGTGGCCAACCCCGACGACTCGTGGCGACCTGGCCTGTTTGTCGCGGTGCAGGTGGCCACGGATAGCTATTCGGCGCCGGTCACTGTGCCGGTGGAGGCGATCCAGACCGTGGAAGACAAACCCTCGCTGTTTGTGCGCACCGCCGAAGGCTTCGTCACCCGCCACGTTGAACTGGGTGTCAGTGAAAACGGCTTTGTCGAGGTGCGCCAGGGCCTGGAGGCTGGCGCCGAGGTGGCGACCGTTGGCAGCTTCGTCCTCAAGTCCGAACTGGGCAAGGCTTCGGCCGAGCACGCCCATTGATCCTGCGAGTGATTCCCCATGTTTGAACGTCTGATTCAATTTGCCATCGAGCAGCGCATCATCGTGTTGCTGGCGGTGTTGTTGATGGCCGGTGTCGGCATCGCCAGCTACCAGAAACTGCCGATCGACGCGGTACCGGACATCACCAACGTCCAGGTGCAGATCAACTCGGCGGCGCCCGGCTTTTCACCGCTGGAAACCGAACAGCGCATCACCTTTCCTATTGAAACCGCCATGGCCGGTTTGCCGGGCTTGCAGCAGACCCGTTCGCTGTCGCGTTCGGGGCTGTCCCAGGTCACGGTGATCTTCAAGGATGGCACCGATCTGTTCTTCGCCCGGCAACTGGTCAACGAGCGTTTGCAGGTGGCCCGCGAACAATTGCCGGACGGTATTGAAACCGCGATGGGGCCGATTTCCACTGGCCTCGGGGAAATCTTCCTGTGGACCGTGGAGGCCGAGGAGGGGGCGCGCAAGGAAGACGGCTCGGCCTACACGCCGACGGACCTGCGGGTGATCCAGGACTGGATCATCAAGCCGCAGTTGCGCAACGTGCCTGGCGTGGCCGAGATCAACACCATTGGCGGCTTTGCCAAGGAATACCAGATCGCCCCGGACCCCAAGCGCCTGGCCGCCTACAACCTGACCTTGAGCGACCTGGTGACGGCGCTTGAACGCAACAACGCCAACGTCGGCGCCGGTTACATCGAGCGCAGCGGCGAGCAATTGCTGATCCGCGCGCCGGGGCAGGTGGCGTCCATCGATGACATCGCCAACATCGTGATCAACACCGTCGACGGCACGCCGATCCGCGTGCGCAATGTGGCCCAGGTCGATATCGGTCGCGAGTTGCGCACCGGCGCGGCCACCGAAGATGGCCGTGAAGTGGTACTCGGCACGGTGTTCATGTTGATCGGCGAAAACAGCCGCAGTGTGTCCCGGGCGGTGGCGAAAAAACTCGAAGAGATCAACCGTTCGCTGCCCGAAGGCGTGGTCGCGGTTACGGTCTATGACCGCACCAACCTGGTGGAAAAAGCCATCGCCACCGTGAAGAAAAACCTCTTCGAAGGTGCGCTGCTGGTCATCGTGATTCTGTTCCTGTTCCTGGGCAACATCCGCGCGGCGTTGATCACCGCGATGGTGATCCCGCTGGCCATGTTGTTCACCTTTACCGGGATGTTCACTAACAAGGTCAGCGCCAACCTGATGAGCCTGGGGGCCTTGGATTTCGGGATTATCGTCGATGGCGCGGTGGTGATCGTCGAGAACGCCATCCGCCGCCTGGCCCATGCACAGCAACGCCACGGCCGCCTGCTGACCCGCAGCGAGCGCCTGCACGAAGTGTTCGCCGCTGCCAAAGAAGCGCGCCGCGCGCTGATCTTCGGGCAACTGATCATCATGGTGGTGTACCTGCCGATCTTCGCCCTGACCGGGGTGGCCGGGAAAATGTTCCACCCCATGGCGTTCACCGTGGTCATGGCCTTGCTGGGCGCGATGATTCTGTCGGTGACTTTCGTCCCGGCGGCGATTGCGCTGTTCGTCACCGGCAAGGTCAAGGAGGACGAAAACTGGGTGATGCGCAACGCGCGCCGTGGTTATGCGCCGGTGCTGGATTGGGTGATGGCGCACCGTACCTGGGCGTTCGGCCTGGCGCTGTTGACCATCGTGATGTCTGGCGCCGTGGCCAGCCGCATGGGCAGCGAATTTATCCCCAGCCTCAGTGAAGGTGACTTCGCCCTGCAAGCCTTGCGCGTTCCGGGCACCAGCCTCACGCAATCGGTGCAGATGCAGCAGCAACTGGAAAAAAACTTGATGGCGCAGGTGCCGGAAATCCAGCGGGTATTTGCCCGCACCGGTACTGCAGAAATTGCCTCCGACCCGATGCCGCCGAATATTTCCGACGCCTACTTGATGCTCAAGCCCAAGGAGCAGTGGCCGGACCCGAAAAAGTCCCGCGAAGCGCTGATCGCCGATATCCAGCGCGCCAGTGCGATTGTGCCGGGCAGCCAGTACGAGTTGTCGCAACCGATCCAACTGCGTTTCAACGAGCTGATTTCCGGGGTGCGCAGTGACGTGGCGGTGAAAGTATTTGGCGATGATCGGGATGTGCTGAACAACACCGCCGGGGAAATCGCCGAAACCTTGCGCAAGCTTGATGGCGCGTCGGAAGTGAAGGTGGAACAGACCTCCGGCCTGCCGGTGCTGACTATCAATATCGACCGAGACAAGGCCGCGCGCTTTGGCCTGAATGTGGGAGATGTGCAAGACACCATCGCCGTCGCCGTGGGCGGGCGCCAGGCCGGCACGATGTACGAAGGCGACCGGCGTTTTGACATGGTGGTGCGTTTGTCGGAAACCCTGCGCACCGATATCGAGGGCTTGTCGCGGCTACTGATCCCGATCCCCGCGCTGGCCGGCAATACCACGGGGCAACTGGGCTTTATCGCCCTGTCGCAAGTGGCCAGCCTGGACCTGGTGTTGGGCCCGAACCAGATCAGCCGCGAAAACGGCAAGCGTCTGGTGATTGTCAGTGCCAACGTGCGCGGGCGGGATATTGGCTCGTTTGTCGCTGAGGCCGAACGGGTGATGGCAGAGCAGGTGAAGATCCCCGCCGGCTACTGGACAACCTGGGGCGGCCAGTTCGAACAGCTCAAGGAAGCCTCCGAGCGCTTGCAGATCGTGGTCCCGGTGGCGTTGCTGCTGGTGTTTGGTTTGTTGTTCATGATGTTCAACAACCTCAAGGATGGGCTGCTGGTATTCACCGGCATTCCCTTTGCGTTGACCGGTGGGATCATGGCGCTGTGGTTGCGCGATATTCCGTTGTCGATTTCTGCCGGGGTGGGGTTTATCGCGTTGTCGGGGGTGGCGGTGCTCAATGGCCTGGTGATGATTGCGTTTATCCGCAACCTGCGTGAGGAGGGGCGTTCGTTGTCGGTGGCGATCAATGAAGGAGCCTTGACCCGCTTGCGCCCGGTGTTGATGACGGCGTTGGTGGCGTCCCTCGGCTTTATCCCCATGGCCCTGGCCACCGGCACCGGCGCTGAAGTACAGCGGCCGCTGGCGACGGTGGTGATTGGCGGGATTATCTCGTCGACTTTGTTGACCTTGCTGGTACTGCCAGCGCTTTACCACTGGGCCCATCGGCGCGATGAAGAGCCGGTAGCGTCCTGACCTCGCGCTGGATGGGCTTACGGTGGAGAAGGGGCTTGTTGTGGAGAGGGGGCTTGTCCCCCGTTGGGTGGCGAAGCCGCCCTAAAACCTGCTTGCTCGGTGTGCCTGGGGTAAGTGGGGTGGGTTTGTTGGGGCTGCTGCGCAGCCCAGCGCGGGGCAAGCCCGCTCGCCACGACAAGCCCGCTCGCCACGACAAGCCCGTTCTCCACAACGAACCTGCTTGCCATAGCAAGCCCGTTTGCGGCAATAAGACTGCTGAGTGCGGCAAGGGAGTCGGTAGCTACGGGACTTGCGGGGTGGCGGGCAGGGTGGGGAATATCAGTCGGAACTGGGTCACGTCGCCCGGCACGCAGTTGGCCTCGGCCTGGCCCTGGTGCAGGCTCATGATCGAGCGCACGATCGCCAGCCCCAGCCCGGTGCCGCCTTCGGTGCGGGCGCGGCTGTTGTCGGCGCGGTAAAAACGCTCGAACAGGTGCGGCAGGTGTTGCGCTTCAATTCCCGTGCCCGGGTTGCTGACGGTCAGCGATACACGCTGGTGATAGGTGTCGACCTGCAATGAAATTCTAGAGCCGTGCGGGCTATGGCGGATTGCGTTGGACAGCAGGTTGGAAATGGCCCGTTGAATCATCAGCCGATCACCCAGGACCCAGGCGTCGCCCGCCTGGCTCAGCTTCAACGCTTTGTCTTCGGCGCTCAACGCAAACAGCTCCATGACCCGTAGCGCTTCATCGCGCAGGTTCACTGCGGTAAACGAAGCCCGCGCCGCCGGATGGCTGACCTGGGCCAGAAACAGCATGTCGGCGACGATCCGCGCCAAGCGGTCCAGTTCTTCGGTGCTGGATTCCAGAGCCGATTTGTACTCGTCGGGCGCCCGGGCACGGGACAAGGTCACCTGGGCCTTGCCCATCAGGTTGGTCAAGGGCGCGCGCAGTTCGTGGGCCAGGTCGTCGGAGAATTGCGACAGTTGCTGTACTCCGGCATCCAGCCGATCGAGCATCACGTTGATGCCCCGCGCCAGTTCGTTGAGTTCCCTGGGCAGGTTGTCGACGGCCAGGCGATGGCTCAGGTCCTGGGTAGTGACTTTGGCGGCGACGCGGCTGAATTGCTGCAATGGGGCGAGCCCGCGCTGCACCAGCCACCACGCACCCATGCCAATCAGGATCAACAACAGCGGCAGGGCGATGACCGTGGATTGCAGGTAGGCACTGAGCAGTGCCTGATCGTCGGAACGATCCAGGGACAGCAACACCCGCACATTCTCCCCGGTGTGCAGGCGCATCACGCTCGATGCGCTGAGGATCTGGTTGTCACGGCCATCGGTCCAGTTCAGAAACCCCAGGGTTTGCCTCGCGGCAAAGTCCAGCAGCAAGGGCTCCTGGGGCCTGGCACCGACGCTCAGCAACACCGCATTGGCGGGCGCGGGGCCGATGATGGTCAGGTAGAAGTTGTCATGGCCCATCACCAGGTCCAGCAATGAATGCGGCCGGGCACTGATGTCGCGGGTGTTGAGGTCTTGCAGCAGGCTGTGCTGGATCTGCTCCATCTTGCTTTCCAGGCCCTTGCGCGCGAGGTTTTCCAGCTCATGGGTGAGGGCCAGGTACGCCAGGCTCGCCAGCAACAGCACCAGGCCGGCGCCCATCAGGCTGACGGTGAGCCCCAGGCGCATGGATAGACTGCCGGTTCTCATTGGCGTGTTTCCAGTACGTAGCCCACGCCACGAATGGTGTGGATCAACTTGACCTCGCTCTGGTCATCGACCTTGGCCCGCAGCCGGCTGATCGAGACCTCTACCACGTTGGTGTCGCAGTCGAAGTTCATGTCCCAGACCAGCGAGATAATCTGCGTGCGCGTCAGCACCTCGCCACTCTGGCGCATCAATACCTGCAACAGCGCGAACTCCTTGGTGGTCAGGTCAATGCGCCGCGTACCCCGGTATGCCCGGTGGCGACGTGGGTCCAGCTCCAGGTCGGCGACGCGCAATATTTCCGGCAACGCAATCGGCTCACTGCGCCGCAGCAACGAGCGCACCCTGGCCAGCAACTCGGGAAACTCGAAAGGCTTTACCAGATAGTCATCGGCGCCCATGTCCAGGCCTTTGATCTTATCGGCCAGGCGGCCACGGGCGGTGAGCATCATCACCCGTAAGGTGTTGTCGCGGCGCAACTGTTGCAGCACCTGCCAGCCGTCCTGGCCGGGCAGGTTGACGTCAAGGATCACCAGTTCATAGCGGTGCTGGCCGGCCAGGTGCAGGCCGTCGATGCCGCTGGCGGCGCAATCGACGACATAACCACTCTCACTCAAGCCTTGATGCAAGTAGTCGGCAGTTTTTGGCTCGTCCTCAACCACAAGGATACGCATGCAGATTGACCTCTTACTGATAAGCGAATAGGCGACGGGAGCTACACGGGATAACGGCTGTAGTCCACAAAGTAGGAAAATTCTGAGCCTTGAAGTAGCTTCAGGGTCAAGGGCGGCGTTGGATGGCGTCGAGCGGGCAAAAAAAAGCGCCCGTGAGGGCGCTAAAAATTCATCTCCTTCCAAAGGAGCTCCACAAAAAAAGCTTCAAGAGATGAATGTGCTCGGGGTGCGCCGCTCAGATGGCGGTGGGGGCCGATGTATCCGAGGGCGCTGGATTTTGCTCGGCCACGGCTTGGCTGCCGTGGATCTGTTGCTGCTGCTGGCGAAACTCGGCCAGCCACTGGCGGGAGCGATCACCGCCGTCATCGGCCAGGGCTGCGGTGGAGGCAGCACTGATTAAAACGCTGAATAAAATGTGCAGTGGCTTCATTAACTTTCTCCGCAAAAGACCCGTGCCGTTAGTTCGCGGTCGGTCGAGGCAGGCAGTATATGAAGGGCAACTTAACGAGAACGTGAGGCGCATATTACAGTTCTGACAGGCTGCAAATTGTGAAGAAGTGCTAGTCAACGGCAAGTGAATGTAAGCACTTGCCGTTGAGTGTTATCAGAGGATGGCCAGCGGGTATTCCATGATCAGCCGCAATTCTTCCAGGTCCGATTCAAAGGCGCTGGAGCGTACCGTCGCCTGGCGAATGCGTATCGACAGGTCTTTCAGGCTGCCGCCCTGGAACACGTACTTGGCCTCGATATCGCGCTCCCAGCGGCGCTGGTCGGTGAGTGGGTCACCCAAGGCGTCGCGACGCATATACACCGAGTTGGCGTTGCTGTAGTCAGCGCCAGTGCCCTTGCCATAGCGGGTCATGAACGACAGGCCGGGGATGCCCAGGGTCTGCATGTCCAGGTCATATCGCAGGGCCCATGAACGTTCCTTGGGCGAGTTGAAGTCGCTGTATTGGATCGAGTTGTCGAGGAAGATCGAGTCGGACTGGCGCAGGTAATCGAAGTCATCGTTGCCGTTGTTGCGCTGGTGGGACAGCGCCAGGCGATGGGCGCCGACCTTAACCCCAAGCTTGGCACTCCAGATATTGTTGTTGAGCTCGCCCAGCAACCGCTTGCCCTCGTCCTGGGCGTTGTAATAGTTGAAACCGGCAAACATCGCCACCTCGTCCGTCAGCGGATAATTGACCGCTGTACCGAAGTAGTACTGATCCCAGGCGTCCTTGAGGCGGCTGCTGTAGAGGCTCAGGCTCCAATGCTGGGCCTGGTAGTCGCCGCCGAAGTAACCGACCCAGGGCGCATTCACATTGCCTGCGTAAAACGTCGCAAAACCCTCACGCATGCCGCTTTGGGTTGGCTGGCTCATGGCGTGCAAGCGTCCACCTTGCAAGGTCAGGCCTTCCAGGCTGGTGTTTTCCAGGGTCACACCACGAAAGCTTTCCGGCAGCAGGCGTGAGTCGCCGTAGTGCACCACCGGGGTTTGCGGGAAGACGTCGCCGACTTTGACCACCGTGTCCAGCAAACGCATTTTTACTGCACCGCCGAGCTTGCTGTAGTCGTCTTCGGGACGGTTGTCGCTGTCTACCGGCAACATGTCGAATGAGCCCCGGCCGCCGCTGCGCCCGGTGCCGGAATCGAGCTTGAGGCCATACATCGCAAACGCATCCAGGCCGAACCCCACGGTGCCCTGGGTGAACCCGGACTCGAACTTGCCGATCAGGCCCTGGGCCCACGCTTCTGAATAGCCGTTTCCGGTCGGGCTTGACTGGCCTTTGCGGTCATCGCGATTGAAGTAAAAGTTGCGCGCCAGTACGTTCAGCGTACTGCCTTCGATAAACCCCTCGGGTTTATCTTCTGCGGCCATGCCCGCCAGCGGTGTTGTGCTGGCCAGTGCTGCGATGATGGAAAGGGAAAGTGTGCGGTTAGTACGCATGTATCGCTCCTCGGTGTTGGCAGCTATGAGCTTTTTAGTCGCCTGGGGCGTTCTTATTGGAGAGCTATCCCTGATGCGGGGAGCCCGGCTCATAGTTGCAAACAGCGGATAACGCCGAGGTGGCCTGCACATTACAATTTTGCCAGTTCAACGGTTTATGACGGATACGTAATCCGCCCGTGAAGCTCCTGACAGGAAGCGTTAGTTACCCTCGATCCTGAACTTTCAACGACTTGAAATCAGACGAGGACACTTTAATGAAGCATTTGACACGAGCCCTGGGCGTGGTGGTTTTTTCTCTGTCCATGGGGGCGATGGCCGAAGGTGGCGGGGACCGCGCCATGGCGCAGTTGATGCAAAAAAACCAGGAGGCCATGGCGCGCTATGCCACCGCGCAGGGCAAGCCGGTGCCTGAAGTCCAGGCTTATCGCTACGGGATGAAGCTGGATATCGCCCGGGTGGTGAATGTCACGCCGCCGGTGCGAACCTGCAAGGTGGTGCCCTCGCGCATGACCTATGAAGATTCCAGCGGTCAGCTCAAGACCCTTGAGTATCAGGTCTTGGGCTTGTGCCGTAATAACGGCAGTTGAGGCACTGAAAAAATAATTGTATCAGGGGGCTCAAGCCCTCTTCAGAAAACGCCGGCAGCGCCGATGGTTAGACAATCCACTATGACTGCCCTCCGGTGTTCCCCATGTTCAATACCCGCTTGAAGCAGGAGCTGTCCGCTCTTCGCGAAGAACTGTCCAGCCTGCAGCAGGTCAAGGAAAGCCTGGAGAGCGAGATGCTGGCATTGAGCCTCGACCCTGAGGGCCGGATCGAGTCGGTCAATCAGAACTTCCTCGACGAAATGTTCTACAAGTCCAGCGATCTGCTGGGCCATGCCATCCATGGGTTTGTGCCGGAGCATGTGAAGCGCGACGAATTCCAGCAGCGCTTTGCCAACGCCTTGAGCCGTGGCGAACACTTTGCCGGCACCGTGCGCCTGCTGCGCGGCAATGGCAAGGAAGCGTGGTTGCGCTCCATCGTGCAGCCGGTGCGGAGCGCGGACGGGCGCATCAAGCGGTTTTCGGTGTACTCCAGCGACCTGACCCGCACCATTGAGGCGTCCCGTGAGCATGAAAACCTGATCACCGCGCTGGTGCGCTCCACGGCGGTGATCGAGTTCGACCTCAATGGCAATGTGCTGGGCGCCAACGAGCGTTTCCTGCAGGGCATGGGTTACAGCCTGGCGCAGATCCAGGGCAAACATCACCGTATGTTCTGTGAGCCCCAGGATTACAACAGCGCTGACTACCAGGCCTTCTGGAAACGCTTGAACAGCGGTGAGTTTGTCGCCGGCCGCTTCAAGCGCGTGGATGCCCATGGCCGCGAAGTCTGGCTGGAAGCCTCCTATAACCCGGTGCTGGACGCCAACGACCGGCTGTACAAAGTGGTCAAGTTCGCCACGGTAATCACCGACCAGATCAATCAGGAACGCGCGGTGGCCGAGGCCGCCAACATTGCCTACAGCACCTCATTGCACACCGACAGCAGTGCCCAGCGCGGTACCGCTGTGGTTACCCAGGCGGTGGAGGTGATGCGCGACTTGGCCAAGCACATGGAACAGGCCGGCGAGGGCATCGAGGCGCTCAACGCCCAGTCCCAGGTGATTGGCACTATCGTCAAGACCATCAGCGGGATTGCCGAGCAGACCAACCTGCTGGCGCTCAACGCCGCGATTGAAGCGGCCCGTGCCGGCGAGCAGGGTCGCGGGTTTGCGGTGGTGGCCGATGAAGTGCGCCAGTTGGCCTCGCGTACAAGCAAAGCCACGGAAGAAATCGTCGGCGTGGTGCGCCAGAACCAGGACATGGCCCGCGATGCGGTGGCGCTGATGACCGATGGCCGGTTGCAGGCCGAGCAGGGTTTGTCGCTGGCGGCAGAGGCGGGCACGGTGATCGTCGAGATCCAGGACGGCGCGCAGAAAGTGGTCAGTGCGGTGGGCCAGTTTGCCAACCAGTTGTCCACCTAGACTCAAGGCCGGCCAATCAGGGGGCATGAACCTCGAACAGCAGCAGGTCGAACCATTGTCCATCGAGCAGGAACGCCTTGCGTGAATGCCCGTACTGGGTAAAGCCGTTGCGCTGCAACACCCGCAGCGAGCCTGGGTTCTGCGGGCGTACGGTGGCTTCGATGCGCTTGAGGGCATGCTCGCCAAAGGCTTTTTGCAGGCCCAGCGCCACGGCCTGTCGTGCCAGGCCACGCCCGGTGAACTGGGCCCCCATGCGGTAGCCCAGGGACGCCGAGTGATAGTAGCGGCGGCGCACTTGGGTAAAGTTGATCCGCCCCACCAGCACGCCGTTTTCGCGGATCAGATACTGATAGGCGCGGTCTTCGCTGGCCTCCAGCAGTGCGCTCTCGATGGCGCGCTGAACGCCTTCGACGCTGTAGTACGCCTCGGGCCGGGCATTGATCCAACTTTCGAAAAAGTCCCGATTGGCCAGCTCGAACGCCAGTAACTCGTTCACGTCATCCCATTGTGGGGGCGTCAATGTCAGGTTCATCCCTGGAAAACCTCTAGGTGGTGGCCGCGCATCCTTTCTTCTCACACTCGGGCCGCTGGATTCAAGCGCTGCCTACCATTGCGCCTGTGTCAGTGCGTCGGCAAAGGCGATCAGCTTCGGCGAGTATTGGCGCGAGGGTGGATACACCAGGGATATTGCGCGGCTGCGCCCGGCGAAGCTTTCCAGGATCGGCACCAGGCGCCCGGCAGCGAGGTCGTCGCGCACGGCAAAGTCCATCACCTGGGCAATCCCGAAGCCGCCCACCGCGCCGTCCACCAGGGCATCGCCAATGTCGAAGATCAGCCGCCCTTCGACGCTGACATCGCGCACCTTGCCGTCGAGCATGAACTGCCAGTCCACCATCCGCCCGCTGCGCAGATTGCGCACGGTCAGGCAGCTATGGTCGTGCAATTCTTCGACGGTTCGCGGGGTGCCAAAGCGCGCCAGGTAGGTGGGGGAGGCGACGGTCACCCAGCGCAGGGGCGTCAAGGCCCGGGCGATCAGGCGCTGGTCCTGGATCTCGCCGGTACGCAGCAGGGCGTCGAAACCCTCATCGACGATATCCACGAGGCGGTCGGTCATCACCGCTTCGATGCGCAACTCGGGGTAGCGTAGGGTCAGCTCGCCAATCACCGGCATCACCACTTTGCGCCCGAACAGCGAGGGGGTGCTGATTTTCAGTAAACCCGAGGGCGTGCTGCGACGGTCGAGCAGCAGCTTTTCGGTTTCGGCCAGCTCGGCCAGCAACGGTGCGCTGCGTTCATACAGCATTTGCCCATCCGGGGTCAGGCTGACGCTGCGGGTGTTGCGTTGCAGCAGGCGTACGCCCAGCTCGGCCTCAAGGCGTGAAATGGCGCGCGACAAGCCTGATTGGGTGAGCCCCAGATCCCCGGCGGCGCGGGTGAAACTGCGGGTTTCGGCGACGCGAACCAGCAAGCGAACGGCGTTCAGATCCATGATTAAAGTCATAACTGAAAGATTGATATGGCTATTTATCATCTGCTGGGCATGAAAGACACTGGCCGCACTCTTTTTTAAACAGGATGTTGTGATGCCCGCCATTCCCTCAAGTCGTCCCTCGGGCTGGATGCTGATGTTGCTGGCCACGGCCCAACTGATCATCGCCCTGGACGCGACCATTGTGTTTGTCGCCTTGCCGCAGATCGGCAGCCACCTGGGCTTTTCTGCCCAACAGTTGCAGTGGGTCGTCAGCGCGTACACCGTGGCGTTTGGCGGTTTTCTATTGCTCGGCGGCCGGGCCACGGACCTGCTGGGCAAACGCCGTATGTACCGGGTGGGCCAGTCGTTGTACGCGCTGTCATCGTTGGCGGCGGTACTGGGCGGCAGCGCGTTGCTGCTGGTGCTGGCGCGCGCCGTACAAGGGGTGGGCGGTGCGCTGCTGTTTCCGGCGACCTTGGCGTTGATCAACACGCACTATGCGCAAGGGCCGCAGCGCAACCGGGCCTTTGCGGTGTGGAGTGCGGCGTCGGCCGCCGGGCTGGCGTTGGGTGCGTTGTTGGGCGGCGTGCTGACCCAATGGTGGGGCTGGGAGGCGGTGTTTCTGGTCAACGTGCCCTTGGCTGGCGGCTGTGCGCTGGCGGCGCGCTACTGGATCCCCGCCGATGGCGAGCGCAGCCGAGGTCGCAGTTTTGATGTGAGTGGCGCGTTGACCGTTACCGTCGGCGGCACCCTGCTGGTGTTCGCCCTGGTGCAGGGGCCTGAATGGGGTTGGACGGCACCCGCGACCCTGGGCTGCATGTTGCTGGCGCTGGCCTTGCTCGGGCTGTTCGCCTGGATCGAGCACCGTGGCCGTGACCCGTTGATGCCACTGCGCCTGCTGGGTTACCGCGAGTTGCGCATGGCCATGGTGCTGACCGCTGTCTTTATGAGCAGCTTCGGCGTGCAGTACTACTTCCTCGCGCTGTACTACCAGCAAGTCTACGGCTACAGCGTGCTGCAGGCCGGGCTGGCGTTCTTGCCGGCGACACTGGTGTGCACCCTGGGCATCTGGCTGGCCGAGCGCGCGCTGGTCAAGATCGGCTTGCGCAACACACTGGTCAGCGGCCAGTTGGCGGGGGCGCTGGGGATTGCCCTGGTGTGCCTGGCGTTGCCCACAGGGGTGGGGTTCTGGTCGTTGCTGCCGGGGATCTTTATCTTGAGCCTTGGCCAGGGCATGACCTGGACCGCGATGTGGGTGGCCGCAGGCCTTGGCGTCAAGCCGGGAGAGCAGGGCGTGGCGGCGGGCATGGCCTCGACCACGCAACAGATCGGCGGGGCACTGGGGTTGGCGGTGCTGGTGTCGCTGGCCAACGCCGGTGGCGCGACGGGCGCGGCTCAGGCCCAGGGGATCGAGTTGGCGTTGTGGTGGAGCGCGGGCATCGCGTTGGTGGGAGCGCTGGTGGCATTGCGACTGAGGTCATCGCGGCCCGGACCGGTTCTGGAGGCGGCTTAGGGTTTGTGTAGGAGCGAGCTTGCACGCGAAGCGCTTAACTGCACTGCGTTTATCCTGGATAAACGTGGCGTTCTCAGGTTTTTCGCGAGCAAGCTCGCTCCTACCGTTTAGCGGCCGAGCATCTTCACCCAACGTGACGGTGGGATACCGAAGGTGCTGCGAAATTGCCGAGTCATGTGGCTCTGGTCGGTGAAGCCGGCGATCAGCGCCGCATCCACCAGTGACTGGCCCTGGCCCAGCAGGTTGCGCACCAGATCCAGGCGGCGCATGGTCAGGTAGCGGTAGGGGCTGGTGCCGAACAACAGGCGAAAATCCCGCGACAAGGCCCAGCGATCCCGCCCGCAGTGCGCGGCCATCTCATCGAGGGTGATGCTGCGCCCCAAGGCGCTGTGGATAAATTCCCGGGCCCGCTCGGCGGCCTGGTAATCAAAGGTCTTGCGGTTGGCGCTGATACCCGATGCGTTGTTCAGGGCATGGGCCAGGTCGAACAATGCGTCTTGCTCCTGCATCGGGTCCAGCGGGCAATCGAGTTGCTGCACAAAGGCCTGGCAGGCTCGGTGCAGCCACGGGTCGTTGGACAGCCCGTTGTGGATAAAGGGCAGCGGCTTGCCGCCGAGAACCTGCTGGATCAGCGCCGGCTCTACATAAATCATCCGGTACTTGAAGCCTTCATCGCTGCCGGCCCAGCCATCGTGGACCTCATCAGGATGAATCACCATGGTCGTGCCTGGCAGGCTGTGGGTCTGGCTGCCGCGATAGTGAAAGCTCTGCACACCAAACAAAGTGTGGCCAATGGCGTAGGTATCGTGGCGATGAGGGTCGAAGCCAAACCCGGAAAAATACGCTTCGATCCGCTCCAGGCCGCTGCCATGGGGCGCGCGGTGCAGCCAGTCGATATTCGCGGTGAGTTTGCCCATGGAATGTTTTTCGAAAGATGTCGGATGGAGTTACGTTAACTGAGTCTGGGGCGGCTGTCTGCCGGGGTCTTGTACGATTGTGCGCGGTCGCAACGCTGGCGAAGCGCTGACGGCCCGTGGTAATAAGCCTTACTTTCTACAGTGAGGCCGGGTCATGAGTCAGTTGCGGGTAGGGATTATTTTTGGTGGCCGTTCGGCCGAGCACGAAGTGTCGTTGCAGTCGGCACGCAACATCGTCGACGCCCTCGACCGGACGCGCTTCGAGCCGGTGCTGATCGGCATCGACAAGGCTGGCCACTGGCACCTCAATGACACCTCGAACTTCCTGCTCAACCAGGAGAACCCTGCGCTGATCGCCCTCAACCAGTCCAACCGCGAACTGGCGGTAGTGCCAGGCAAGGCCAGCCAGCAACTGGTGGAAACCTCGGGCCAGGGCCTGCTGGAACACGTCGATGTGATCTTCCCGATTGTCCACGGCACCCTTGGCGAAGACGGTTGCCTGCAAGGTTTGCTGCGCATGGCAGACCTGCCGTTCGTGGGTTCCGATGTGCTGGGCTCGGCGGTGTGCATGGACAAGGACATCAGCAAACGCCTGCTGCGCGATGCCGGCATTGCCGTGGCGCCCTTTATCACCCTCAACCGTGGCAACGCGGCGCGCACAACCTTCGACCAGGCACGGCAAAAGCTCGGTTTGCCGCTGTTCGTCAAGCCGGCCAACCAAGGCTCCTCCGTTGGCGTGAGCAAAGTCGCTAATGAAGCCGAGTATCTGGCCGCTGTTGAGCTGGCGTTGGGCTTCGATGAAAAAGTGTTGGTGGAATCCGCCGTCAAAGGCCGGGAGATCGAGTGTGCGGTACTGGGCAATGAGCGTCCCATTGCCAGCGGTTGTGGCGAGATCGTGGTCCGTGACGGCTTCTATTCCTACGACAGCAAATACATCGACGACCAGGCCGCGCAAGTGCTGGTGCCGGCCGACATCAGCGTCGAGGCCAGCGAGCGCATCCGGGCCCTGGCCGTCGAGGCGTTTGAAGTGCTGGGCTGCGCCGGGCTGGCGCGGGTGGATGTGTTCCTGTGTGAAGACGGTGAAGTCCTGATCAACGAAGTCAACTCACTGCCCGGTTTCACCCGCATCAGCATGTACCCCAAGTTGTGGCAGGCGGCGGGGATGAGTTACAGCGAACTGGTCAGCCGCCTGATCGAACTGGCGCTGGAACGGCACACGGCGCGCAAGGGCTTGAAGATCAGCCGCTAAGGGACTGACCAAGGACTGTGGCGAGGGGGCTCGTCCCCTCGCCACCAGGGCTGGCTCTCAATCCCCCAGCGCCTCACCCTCACGCCGCGGATCCGCGCCGCCACTCCACGTCGCCTTGCCCTGAGCATCGCGCACTCGCACGATGGCCTGGGTGCCGCTGGTCATATCGATCTCGCTCAAGGCGTGCCCACGGTCCTTGAGTGCCGCTTTCAATTGCGCGCTGAACAGCCCTCGTTCCAGCTCGGTCGCGCCGTTGCGGCTACCGAAGTTGGGCAGGCTGATGGCGGCTTGTGGGTCGAGGTTCCAGTCGAGCATGCCCACCAGGGATTTGCTCACGTATTCGATGATCTGCGACCCGCCGGGGGAGCCGACCGTGGCCAGCAACTCGCCGCTTTGGCGGTCGAAGACCAGGGTCGGCGCCATGGACGAACGCGGGCGTTTGCCCGGCTCGATTCGGTTGGCCACCGGTTGGCCGTTTTCTTCGGGGATAAAGGAAAAGTCCGTCATCTGATTATTCAGTAGGAAGCCCTGGACCATCACGTGGGAGCCGAACGCGGCTTCGATGGTGGTGGTCATCGACACCGCGCCGCCCTGGTCATCCACAGCGACCACTTGCGAGGTGGAAATACGCAGTGGCGAGCGATCTGGCGCGTAAGCCACCTCAACCCCCGCCGGTTGGCCGGGCTTGGCTACGCCCATGCTGCGCTCGCCAATCAATGCTGCGCGGCTGGCCAGATAGCCGGGGGCGACCAGGCCCGCGACCGGCACGGCGACGAAGTCTTGATCGGCCACATATTGTGCACGGTCGGCGTAGGCCAGGCGATCGGCCTCGGCAATTATGTGCACGGCGCTGGGCGCAGGTTCCAGGCCAGCGGCAGTCGCGGTCTTCACGGGTTTGAGCGGCGCCAGGGACCAGCGCGGGTCGCGGGCTTCGAGGGCCTGCAAGGTGCCGAGGATCTGCGCAATGGCCACCCCACCCGAAGACGGCGGCGGCATGCCGCATACCTGCCAGCGCTTGTAGTCGGTGCACAGCGGCGCACGCTCTTTGGCGCGGTAGGCCTGGAGATCGTTCAGCGCAAGGCGGCCAGTGTTGTGATGGCCCTGGACCTTGCGTGCAATCTCCTCGGCGATCGGGCCGTGGTAAAGCGCGTCGGGCCCTTCCTTGGCGATACGTTTGAATACATTGGCCAGCGCCGGGTTTTTCAACAGGGTGCCAGTGGCCTTTGGGCTGCCGTCGGCGTTGAGGAAGTACGCCGCCATGTCCGGTGACTGGCTGATGTAGCGGTCGGCGGCGATCAGGCTGTGCAGGCGCGCAGAAATCGCAAAACCTTGCTCGGAGAGCTGGATTGCCGGCGCAAACAATTGCGCCCAGGGCAGTCGGCCGCTTTGTTCGTGGGCCATCTTCAGCGCGCGCAGTACACCGGGGGTGGCGACCGAACGGCCCCCGATCTGCGCCTGGGCAAACGCCATCGGTGTGCCGTCGGCATCGAGCAGCATATCGGGCGTGGCGCTGGCCGGTGCGGTTTCACGGCCGTCATAGGCCCGTACCTGCTTGCCATCCCACAGCATGATGAATGCGCCACCGCCGATCCCCGAGGACTGCGGCTCCACCAACGTCAGCACCGCCTGCATGGCGATGGCCGCATCGATGGCCGAGCCACCCTGGCGCAGGATGCTTCGCCCGGCTTCGGCCGCCAGCGGGTTGGCTGCCGCTGCCATATGGCGCTCGGCGTGGCGTACGTGCATGTCGGTGCGATAGCCCGAACCCAGCTCCGGGGCGGGCGGCAAATCGGGGCTGCTGGCGTTGTGGCAGGCGCCGAGGCTGAGGGCGGCGGCGATCACCGAAAGGCTGGTAAGGCGTTGCAAGCGTAGGGTGAAAAGCACGCGCTGAACTCCGTTCATTTTGAGAATGATCTGTTGTCCCTGGGGTGATGCTTTGCGGGTAAGTCGCACCGGGCAGGTATCTGCGGGGAAGGAGGGCGGACACTAACAGTGGGATGCAGGAGCGTCAAAAGCTGAGCGCGATCAACCTGACGGTGGACTTCTGGTGCTTCAGTCAACCGGTGAAGGTCAAGCAGGGCAACTGTCGTTTAACTGGCCATTCGGGGGCGGTGAGCAGAGCATTATTTCGACTTTTTAGTAAATATTTTAAAGTTGCCAAATATCTAGTTATTGGTGGGTTTTCCAGATTTTCGACGGATTTTGCAGAAAATAAATCTGCTTGAAATGTATGGAGTTGTATCGGACTTGTCATAAATGCTTTTCTAAATGATAAGGATTTGCATTACACTCCGCAGCCTTTAGTGCTCCGTCTTGGTGCATGCCGGCTCAACAAGGACTGTTTGCAATGAATAATCCCCCCTATCTTTTCAGTTCTCTTTTCCTGGCCGTCGGCATGCTGATCGCCGCCCCGGCGTTGCAAGCAGAAGAGATTGGTGAGGTCGATAAACACGCCGTCACAGAACTCGACACCTCGTTTGTCACCGCCACCGGCGGCGCCACCGACCTGCGCGATGCGCCGGCCAGCGTCAGCGTCATTACCCGCGAAGAAATCGAGCGCCAGCCGGTGTACGACCTCAACACCCTGCTGCGGCGTGTGCCAGGTGTCACCGGTGGCTTCGGGCCGGTGGGCGAGCAGTCGAAAATCAAACTGCGCGGCCTGGACGACAAGTACACCTTGATCCTGGTGGATGGCAAACGCCTCGGCGGCTCGGGGGATTTGAGCTATCGCCGTGACCTGGCGCGCCAGGACCTGAACTGGATCACCCCGAACATGATCGAGCGCATCGAGATCGTGCGCGGGCCTATGTCTTCGCTGTACGGTTCGGATGCCATGGGCGGCGTGATCAACATCATCACCCGCAAGGTGTCGCGCACCTGGAGCGGGTCGGCCAACGTCAACACCACGATTCCCGAAGACTCCGACCGCGGCCAGACTACCCAGACCAGTCTCAACCTGTCCGGGCCTCTGACCGAGTCGGTGGGCCTGCGCCTGGGTGCCAACCTCACCCGCCGTGCGGCTGATGAGGTCACCGCGCGCCTGGATAAGGATGGCGAGTTCATGTACGGCGACGGCGCGGGCGGCGCCAAGGACCACAGCGTCAACGCCTTGCTCGATTGGAAGATCAATGACGAGCAAAGCCTGTCGTTCGAGGCTGTGCATGGCGTCGAGCGGTCCTGGTCGAGCAAAAAGACTTTTGGTGACTGGGGTGAAACCCTGGGTGAGGGCTTCGGTCCCGGCCGTTTGATTCGCGACAGCTATTCCGTGTCCCACACGGGCGACTGGAGTTTCGGTACGTCGAAAGTGGACCTGTACCTGAACAAGTTCAAGAACGACATCGACTGGGGCAAATCCAGCGCCGAAGAAAAAATCGCCGAAGGCAGCCTGAACATCCCGTTTGAATTCCTTCTCGATCAGCGTTTGACGGTGGGCGGGCAGTGGAAGCGTGAAGAGCTGACCAACAGCGACACCCTGGGCACGGTGCCCGTGGACTATCAAGGTGCTGCAGTCTCCGGTTCTTCGCTCAAGGGCGACTACTCGGCCGCGTTTATCGAAGATGAGTTGTACCTGCTCGACAACCTGGCGCTGACCCTGGGTAACCGCTTCGACCACAGTCAAGACTATGGCAACCACAACAGCCCGCGGGCGTACCTGGTCTACCATCCGCATCCGGACTGGACCGTGCGCGGCGGTGTGTCCAAGGGCTTCCGTGCGCCCAGCCTGAAAGAGGGCAGCGCCGGTGCCGCCACCGAGTCCGGCGGTCGCGGTTGCGGTTCGTTGAAACCCCTGGGTTACGTGAGCGGCAGTTGCTGGATGGCCGGTAACCCGAACCTGTCGCCAGAAACCAGCGTCAACAAGGAGATTGGCGTGTCCTTCGACCGTGACGGTTGGGAGGCCAGCCTCACCTACTTCCACACCGATTTCGAAGACAAGATCGAATACGCGCCACTGGGCCAGTTCCAGGGCCGCTGGTGGACCATGCTGGAAAACGTCGAAGAAGCCCGGACCCGTGGCTGGGAAGGCTCGTTTCGCGTCCCGCTGACCGACTCCCTGGACTGGCGCACCAACGCCACCTACATGCTGGAGAGCAAAAACCTGTCCACCGGCCAGGACCTGATCAGCGCGCCCAAGTTGTCTGCCTTCAGTGCGCTCAACTGGCAAGTCACCGACAAGCTCAACACCGAACTGTCGGCGCAGCATGTCGGCAAACAGCGGGGTATTGGCAATGACTTCGTAAAGTCGTACACCACCTACGACCTGACGGCGAACCTGGCTGTGACCAAGTGGTTGACGTTGAATGGCGGCGTGCAGAACTTGCTGGATGAAGATGCGCGGGATGGTTCGACGACGTTCTATGTGCCGGGCCGTGCGTTCTTTGCCGGGGCGACCACTTACTTTTGAGGGGTAGCCAAGCCAGGGCTCGCGAGCGTCAGTTGTTCGCGGGCTTGTTCTTGAAGATTCGCGCAGGCATAAAAAAACGGCCTACCTTTCGGTAAGCCGTTTTTTTACGCCTGATGGTGCGCAGTCCTCGGTGTTCGGCTGAAGCGGGTGCGGGTAGCTGTGCGCCGCGCGCATCTCCATGGCCCTCTGTTCAGTCAGTCCATGGTCGAGCCAATCTGCCGGTCAGCAGCTTCTGTTCTGCGCTCGGCCAGGCAGATAAGCAGAGACAGCAGCAAGGCAAGAGTGGCGAACCCACCGGCCATCCAGAGATTAGCTGTCAGGCCAACCTCATCTAAAACCAGGCCGCCAGCCCATGCGCCTAATGCAATGGCGACATTGAAAACGCCTACATACAGCGCCGTCGCAATTTCCATGGCGCGCGGTGCGGCTTTCATCATCCACGTCATTAGGCCGACCGACACACCACCGTAGGCTAGCCCCCAAACCAGCAGCACGATGCCGCCGAGGTTGGAGTCGCCGACGATGAGGAACAGCGCTGGAGTAATTAGCAGGCCTGATGAGATAGTCATCAAGGTTTGCGCTGTGCGCTGCGCTGCGATGACCCCCGCAAGGAAGTTGCCGACAATGCCCGCGAAGCCATAGGCGAACAGCAGTGCGCCAACCCATTGGGTATCGAACCCCGAAACCGACACCAGTAACGGACGCACGAAGGTAAAAACCATGAAGTGCCCGGCAACCAGTGCCAGTGTCAGAAGCAGCCCGACTTGAAGCTTCCGGTTGGCTAGCTGTTCGCCAAACTGGCGCAAGGTCACTGAGCCAGCAACAGGTAGTCCGGGGATAACAGCAAGATGCAACGCCAATACCAATCCGCAGAATAGCGCCATGCCGCCAAAGGCCCAGCGCCACCCAGCAAAGTCACCGATCAACGCGCCCAGTGGAACCCCCAGCACTGAAGCCGCTGCCACTCCTCCGAAGATGATGGAGGTAGCCAGGCCTACAGAGTGGTCAGGAACAAGCCGACAAGCCAGCCCCCCGGCGATAGCCCATATACCCCCCATGCAAAATCCGACCAGGACACGGGCGGCCAGCATCCAAGCCATGCTGGGTGCCAATGCCGACGCAATGTTGGCAACCACCAACAGCCCTAGCAACCCGCATAGAATTTTGCGCCGGTCTATGCCGCCAGATGCGATCACTACCAGCGGTGCGAACAACGCCGCCAGCAACGCAGGCAGAGAGATCATCAGTCCCGCTGTTCCTGTGGAGGTGTCCAGCGTTTCGGCAATCGGTGTCAGCAATCCGACAGGGAGCATTTCAGTGGTCACAACGGAAAAGGTGGCAAGCCCCACTGCAGTCACTGCCATCCATGGATGCTGAGCAGAGGTTGCTGCGGGGTTGGGTGAAAACGTGCTCATGGTTCAGATCCTTGGAATAGAGGAGCAAGCAATGCCGTCGGTAAGTGTCATTGCGGTGAGGAGCGGTTGTTGGTTTTCCTCGGTGCGACTGCGACGCATGGCGGTAAAATATGTGAAGATACATACGCAATGTATGAATAGGACTGTATATTCATACGCAGAGAATGTAAATAATCATACGGATAGTATGTAAGAGGGGTGGTAATGGCTCGTCGCACGCGTGCTGAAATGGAAGAAACTCGAGCCACATTGCTGGTAACTGCCCGTAAGGTCTTTAGTGATCGCGGCTACGCCGATACGTCTATGGACGACCTCACCGCTCAAGCGAACCTGACACGGGGTGCGCTCTATCACCACTTCGGCGACAAGAAAGGGTTGCTGGCAGCGGCGGTGGAGCAAATCGATGCTGAGATGGACCAACGCCTGCAAGCCATCTCCAACGCCGCCGATGATGAGTGGGAAGGTTTCCGCAGCCGCTGTCGGGCTTATCTGGAGATGGCGCTTGAGCCGGAAATCCAGCGCATCGTGCTGCGCGACGCCAGGGCGGTGCTAGGGGGGGCGTCGCCTGACTCACAGCGTCATTGTGTTGAATCTAAGCGGCGCCTGATCGACAGCCTCATGCAGAGCGGCATCGTTGCTCCGGCCGATCCGCAGGCCTTGGCATCGATGATCTACGGCAGTCTGGCGGAAGCCGCGTTCTGGATCGCCGAGGGTGAAGATGGCAACACTCGACTGGCCCAGGGCGTCGTAGCGCTGGAGTTGCTTCTGCGTGGGATGCTGATTAAACAGTAAGGGCAACGGCGAGAGGGAGGCGACGTTTTTTCGAGCCCGGCCAGGTTGCCAGTGGAAATCACGGCGCATTCTTTAGGCTCTTGCTGGTTCAGGGAATGCGCGGAGAAGGTACAGGGGGATGCAGGGAGGGATAGCCAGAAACAAGAAAGCCCGCACGAGGCGGGCTTCTTGAGGTGATTCATAGACTGCTGTAGACATCTATGAATCGGTACTTGGTGGCTACACAGGGACTTGAACCCCGGACCCCAGCATTATGAATGCTATGCTCTAACCAACTGAGCTATGTAGCCAAGTGGCGCGCATTATTCGCTCAGAACGAAGAAGCGTCAAGCGCTTTTTTTGAAAATTTATCTACGCTATCAACTGTTTAAGCAAAAACGCCGGGTAAGGCGGCCATTGGCTGGGTTTTGCGCAGGTCCCAAAGCCAAAGATTAAAGTGTGGGAGCGGGCAAACCCGCTCCCACATTTGATCTGGGGTGTTCTACCGTCGGCGTACTAGCTTGCTGGCCCTTTACAAGACATGACCGCTGCATCGATTCACCTACTCGTTAGCCTGCTAACGGGATAGCCTTCCTGCCCCAATAAGTGGCACATTGTCACACCTGCACCTGTGCATCCATCTGCTGTACGGAAACGTTCCTCATGGCTCTTACCAATTCCCAGCCTTCAGTGGCTACGGCGCCGGCCGCCGGGCAATCCAGCCCGTTGGTCATGTCTATCATCGGCGCCGTAGCGCTGGCGCACTTGATCAATGACCTGATTCAGGCGGTGTTGCCGTCGATCTATCCGATGCTCAAGGAAAGTTATGGCCTGACCTTTACCCAGGTCGGCCTGATTACCCTGACGTTCCAACTCACGGCGTCCTTGCTCCAGCCGTGGGTGGGTTACTACACCGATCGCCATCCCAAGCCGTTCCTGCTGCCGTGCGGGATGATCTGCACGCTGATCGGGATTCTGATGATGTCCCAGGTCGGCAGTTTTCCACTGATCCTGCTGGCGGCGGCCTTGATCGGTATCGGTTCCTCGACCTTCCACCCGGAAGCATCCCGCGTGGCGCGCCTGGCATCGGGTGGCCGCTACGGCCTGGCGCAGTCGACCTTCCAGGTGGGCGGTAACGCCGGCTCGGCCTTTGGCCCGTTGCTGGCGGCGGCGATCATCATTCCGTTTGGCCAGGGCAATGTGGCCTGGTTCGGTTTGTTCGCGGTGTTCGCCCTGGGGGTGCTGTACGCGATCAGCCGCTGGTACCGCAACCACTTGAACCTGTTCAAGCTCAAGCAAGGCCAGGCCGCTACCCATGGCCTGTCGAAAAACCGCGTACTGGGTGCGCTGGTGGTGCTGGGGTTGTTGGTGTTTTCCAAGTACTTCTACATGGCCAGCTTCACCAGCTACTTCACCTTTTACCTGATCGAGAAGTTCGACCTGTCGGTGGCCAGCTCCCAACTGCATCTGTTCCTGTTCCTTGGGGCCGTGGCGGCGGGCACGTTCTTTGGTGGGCCGATTGGCGACAAAATCGGCCGTAAGGCGGTGATCTGGTTCTCGATCCTGGGCGTGGCCCCGTTCACCCTGTTGCTGCCCCATGTCGATCTGTTCTGGACCAGCGTGCTCAGTGTGGTGATCGGTTTTATCCTGGCCTCGGCGTTCTCGGCGATTGTGGTGTACGCGCAGGAATTGGTACCGGGCAATGTGGGGATGATCGCCGGGGTATTCTTTGGCCTGATGTTCGGGTTTGGCGGGATTGGTGCGGCGTTGCTGGGCTATCTGGCGGACATCCACGGCATCGAATACGTGTACACGCTGTGCTCGTTCCTGCCGCTGCTCGGGGTGCTGGCGATTTTGTTGCCACGTTCGAAAAAAGCCTGAAACCGGAAGGTTGGCCCTATCCCTGGGCGCTCCCTCTCCTACTGGAACGGGTGAGAGTTTGTCGCGCGTTTCAGTTGTTCCCGTGCCCGGGACAGGCGGGAACGGACGGTACCGATCGGAATCGCCAGGGCATCGGCGGTGTCCTGGTAGCTGCCGTCGGTTTCCAGTGAGGCATACAAGGTGTTGCGCATTTCCAGGGGCAGGTGCTGGATCGCATTGAGGGTGTTTTCCAGCCGGCGGCTGATCTCGAATTGGCGCGCCAGGTCCTGCTCTTCGTTGTGTCCGTGGGACAACGATTCATCGAACTCGCAATGCACTGGCTTGGCATAGAGCCGGCGAAAGTGATTGCGGATCAAATTCAGCGCGATCCCGCACATCCAGGTGCTCAGGGACGCCTGCGCGCTGAAGTGATGGCGGTTACGCCATGCCTCCAGATACGTCAGTTGCAGGATATCGTCCGCATCCTCCGGGTTCAGTACGCGTTTATGAATGAACCGGCGCAGGCGTTTGTGGTGCTCGTCGGACAGATCTTGGATGGATTGGCTAGGGTCGCGGGGAAGATTGACTAAAACACTGATTGGGATATCCATGATTTTTCCTCAGGGTAAAAACGGTCGAAATGGTTTCGACGAGAACCCTGTTAGCACCGCTTGTGCCAAACGGAAAAGATCGATATCTATTTGATAAATATAAGGAAATATCTTGTTTTAGGTGTTTTTTGTGCAATCGCTTGCGCAGAGCATCGTGGATTTGTGCGGGTATTTTCATGCGCCATGGGAGGCGCATGAAGATGGAACCGGATCGGGCCTTCCAGCCACACAAGGATACGAATCTCTTGCTATGGCATTTCCATGAAAGTCGATCCCAACCTAGATGTGCAAAATTCCGCGCACCTGAATCAACCGGCACCGGCACGGATTGAAAGTGGGCTGTCTTCGCCGATAAGCGCCCCCGTTGCGGACGATCTCAGTGTGCTGTTCAGCCAAGAGGTCGAACTCAACGCCCGGGCGTTGGGGCAGCGCCAACTAGGCTTGCGCATCCCGGCGGTCGAACAACTGACCCAGCTCTATGAGCAATTGGGTCACCCGGCCCAGGCGAAAATGGCGACCATCGCCCGCAATGTCAGGGTCCAACTGCTGCTCGGTGCCGGGGTCGGCAAGATGATGGACATCACCGGCAACGACCCCGCGCGGGCCTATGTGGTGCTCAAGCACGTGGCGCTGCAGGCGGATGCCGAGGGCCGCAGCGCAGAGGCAAGCCTGGCGCGCACTTCCCTGGCTGGCCTGGAGGCCGATTACAAGCCGCAGATCCAGGCGGGGCTGAATACCGCGTTGGCGCTGCAGGCGGGCACTGATGACCCGCAGCTGCGCCAGGCTGTACGCAGCATGTATTACACCAGCGTGGTCACGAGCCAATCGCTGGCGACCCTGATGCAATCATTGCTGGGGCTGTTCGGTGAAGGGGACTTTGCGTCCGGGTTGAAGCTGATACGCCGGGCCCTGGCCGATGATGTTGCGGCACAGACCTCGTCGGTCGACCGGGGCCAGTTGCGGACCTTGTTGCTGGGTCTCAATGACTGCAGTCGATTGAGTGGTGTGCTCGCGCGCTGCAAGGCGTTGATCGGGCAATCCCTGCTTCTGTACCCCGAACTGCAGCTGGATCCGGTGGGCTTGTTGCAACGCTTGCTGGGGTATGCGGCCGGTGGTCTTTCCTCCCAGGAAATCAAACATCTGGCCCGGGATTTGGGCGGCAGTCAGCTGGCTCATCAGTTGAGCGGCCTCAGTGCCTTTTTCCCGGAACTCAAGGCCCTGCCCCTGGCCTGGTGGTGTGATGCGAGACGCCGCGAAGAAGCGTTGAACAGCTACAAGCACGTGCTGCTTGAATACGCCGCGCAGGAGCGTGGCTCGCGCCATACCCACACGTGGCCGGGATTGAAGGCATGAGTGCGTTGCGGGCAATCAATGCGTTGCTGCTAAAGGTTGCACAACGCGCCGAGGTGCTGGGCGCGGTGGTGGTCATGGCTATCGTGTTTATCTTTATCGTGCCGTTGCCCACCTGGCTGGTGGATATCCTGATTGCCCTCAATATTTGTATTTCGTGCCTGTTGATCGTGCTGGCGTTGTATTTGCCGGGGCCGCTGGCCTTTTCTTCGTTTCCATCGATTCTGCTGTTGACCACGATGTTTCGCCTGGCGTTGTCGATTGCGACCACACGCCTGATCCTGCTGGAGCAGGACGCCGGTGACATTGTCGAGGCGTTCGGCAACTTTGTGGTGGGCGGCAATCTGGCGGTGGGGTTGGTGATCTTCATGATCCTGACCCTGGTCAACTTCCTGGTCATTACCAAGGGCTCGGAACGGGTCGCGGAAGTGGCGGCACGCTTTAGCCTGGACGCGATGCCCGGCAAGCAAATGTCCATCGACAGCGACCTGCGTGCCGGGCTGATCGACGGCAACCAGGCCCGGGACAAGCGTGAGCAGCTGTCGCGCGAAAGCCAGCTGTTCGGGGCCATGGACGGCGCGATGAAGTTCGTCAAGGGAGACGCCATCGCGGGGTTGATCATTGTGATGATCAACTTGCTGGGTGGTTTTGCCACCGGCATGTTCCAGCATGGCATGAGTGCCGGCGACTCCATGGCGTTGTACTCGGTATTGACCATTGGTGATGGCCTGATCGCGCAGATTCCGGCCCTGCTGATCTCGCTGACTGCCGGCATGATTATCACCCGTGTGGCCCCGTCCGGGCGCAGCAAGGGCAGCAACAACATGGGCGCCGAAATTGCCCGGCAAATGACCAGCGAACCCAAGAGCTGGATGATCGCTTCGGTCGGCATGCTTGCTTTTGCGGCGTTGCCGGGGATGCCCACGGTGGTGTTTATCCTGATTTCGCTGATGACTGGCAGCCTGGGTTATTACCTGATGCGCCAGCGCCAGCGTGACGAAAAATCACAGGAGCCGGTTGCCGATACCGTCCCGCCTGAGCAAAACGGGGTGGAGGATCTGCGCGGTTTTGATCCGTCGCGCCCCTACCTGTTGCAGTTTCCGCTGGCCCTGCAGAACAGCCCGCTGGTGACGGAGGTCATCCACGGCGTGCGCCAGAGCCGCAACAGCCTGGTGACCCAGATTGGCTTGACGTTACCGCCATTCGAAGTCGAGTTTGCGCCGGCGTTGGCCGACGATGAATTTCGCTTCTGCGTGCACGAAGTGCCCCTGTTGAAGGCCACGCTCGGTGACTGGGTTGGCGTGGAGCTTGCGGCACTGGCAGCGGATCCAGAAAGCGGGAGCAGGGGCCTGGCCGAGCGCGATGAACAGGACTGGGTGTGGTTTGCGCCCGACGACCCTGTGCTTGCCGATGAGCACTTGGCGCGCTCGACGGCGTACAGCCTGCTTCAGGAGCGGATGACCCGGGCCATGTTGCTCAGCGGCCCGCAGTTCCTCGGTATCCAGGAGAGCAAGGCGATTCTCAGTTGGCTGGAGTTCAATCAGCCGGAGTTGGTGCAGGAACTGCAGCGGATCATGCCGCTTTCGCGGTTCTCATCGGTGTTGCAGCGCCTGGCCGGCGAAGGGGTACCGCTGCGGGCGGTGCGGCTGATTGTCGAGGCCCTGATCGAACACGGTCAGCATGAACGTGAACCGGAAGCCCTGACCGACTATGCGCGCATTGCCCTCAAGTCGCAGATTCTTCACCAGTACAGCGAAGCCGACGGCCTGCATGCCTGGCTGTTGTCGCCCCATACCGAAAACGTGTTGCGCGATGCCCTGCGCCAGACCCAGACGGGCGTGTTCTTTTCCCTGGATAACGAAAGCAGTGCGGCGCTGGTCAGCCTGCTCAAGCAAGCCTTTGTCGTGCGCCCCAAGAGCAAAAGTGTGCTGTTGGTTGCACAGGATTTGCGCAGTCCCATGCGCACCTTGCTGTTGGAAGAGTTCAACCATGTACCGGTCCTGTCGTTCGCCGAGCTCAGCGCTTCGTCCAAGGTCAAGGTGTTGGGGCGCTTTGATCTTGCCCAGGACAATCTGTTGCGCGAGGAGGTGGCATGAGCACGTCTGGGGTGGTTGTGCAGGCTGTTGAACACGTCACTGTCATTGCAACGTTCATGAGGCCTGGCGATGTTTGAGCTACGTGTGCTTGATGGTTCGCGCCAGGGCGCGGCGTTGCCGTTGTTCGGCGGGCAATGGAGTATTGGTGCGCATCCGGATGCCGACCTTTCGCTGTATGACGAAGGGATTGCCGAGCGCCATGTGCTGCTACGGTGTATTGAGCAGCACTGGTCGGTCCAGGCTCAAGAAGGGTTGGTGCGGGCCAGTGACGGTCAGCTCCTGGCACAGATTGCCGACCTGGCACTGGGCGTTCCTTTTGCCCTGGGCAATGTTCGACTGTGCGTCACCCTGGCCGATCAGCCCTGGCCGCAAGCCCCGGCTGCCATGCCCATCGCGCCAGCGGCCAGGGCGGTGAATGAGGCTGCACCGGGGCTGATGTTGTCGTCGATATCCGGGGCCCAGCAGAAGCGTCTGATCAGCCTGGTGGTGGTGATCGCGGTCATCATCATGGTAGTGGGCCTGGCGACCACCGGAGAGCATGAGGCCCAGGCGTCGTTGATGGCCGCGCCAACTCAGAAAAACGAGCTGGGTTCGGCCTACGAAGTACGCCAGCAACTGCTGAAAATGCTCAACGAACGTGAACTGGGCAATCGCATCCGCCTGCAGGTGATCAATGACCAGGTGACATTGGAAGGGGACGTTGCCCAGGAAGAGATGGGATTGGTGTCGCGCATGCTCAATCGTTTTGGGGAGCAGTTCGATACGTCTGTGCCAGTGATCAGCCGGGTCAAGGAACGTAGCACGGCACTCCCTTTCAAGATTCTGCAGATCGTCGGCGGGCCCAATGGCCATGTGGTCCTGGATGAAGGCAATCGGCTGTTTGTGGGAGATGAAGTGGATGGCTTGCGATTGGTCCTGATCGATAACACCAAGGTGGTGTTCGACGGCGTACAGCGTTATGAGGTGCGTTGGTGAGTGCCGACCTGCAGGCGCGCCTGGAGGCCTGGCAGCAGGACCGGGCGCAGGCGCTGGCCAGCGCGTCAACGGCATGTTGCTGCAATGCCGTTTGCCCCAGGCGCGTATCGGTGATTTGTGCCAGGTTGAAAAGTCCACCGGCGATTACATGCTGGCCGAGATCATCGGTTTCGATCAGCAGGATGCGGTGCTCAGTGCCCTGGGCAATCTTGAAGGCGTGCGGGTGGGCGCCAGTGTCGAACAGTTGGGCGTCTCGCACCGGGTTCGTGTCAGTGATGAACTGTTGGGCCAGGTGCTGGATGGCTTTGGGCGCCCGATTGCGGGGGAGGGCGCCAGCGCCTTCGTCGAGGCGCACGCCGAGGACACCAGCCTGGTGTTGTGCGAGGCGCCCTTGCCCACCGAGCGGCCGCGTATCCACCGGGCACTGGCCACCGGGGTGCGCTCGATCGATGGCCTGTTGACCCTGGGCGAAGGCCAGCGCGTTGGTTTGTTTGCGGGCGCCGGCTGTGGCAAGACCACCTTGCTCGCGGAGATCGCGCGTAACGTTGACTGTGATGTGATTGTGTTCGGCCTGATTGGTGAGCGTGGCCGCGAGCTGCGCGAGTTTCTCGACCACGAACTGGACGATCAACTGCGCGCCAAGGCGGTGCTGGTGTGCGCGACGTCCGACCGCTCAAGCATGGAGCGCGCCCGCGCCGCCTTCACCGCCACGGCATTGGCTGAAGGCTATCGACGCCAGGGCAAACGGGTCCTGCTGCTGATCGACTCCCTGACCCGTTTTGCCCGGGCCCAGCGTGAAATCGGCCTGGCCGCTGGCGAGCCGCTGGGGCGTGGCGGTCTGCCGCCTTCGGTATACAGCTTGCTGCCACGTCTGGTGGAACGTGCCGGGTTGACCCGCGAAGGGGTGATCACGGCGATCTACACCGTACTTATCGAGCAGGACTCCATGAGCGATCCGGTGGCCGATGAAGTGCGCTCGCTGCTTGATGGCCATATCGTCTTGTCGCGCAAACTGGCCGAGCGCGGCCACTACCCGGCGGTGGATGTGCTGGCCAGCCTGTCGCGGATTCTGAGCAACGTCGCCGAGCCCGCGCATATCCAGGCCGGCACCGCGCTGCGCCGCTTGTTATCGGCGTATCAGCAGATTGAGTTGATGCTCAAGTTGGGCGAGTACCAACCGGGCAGCGATGCCCTGACTGATATGGCGGTGGACAGTCGCCAGGCGGTGGACGGCTTTCTGCGCCAGGACTTGCGCGAACCCGCGCCGATGCCGTTGACACTCGAGCAACTGATGAGCCTGACCACCCATGTCCCTTTCTGAAATCGACACCTTGCGGCGGCTGCGTCGGCATCGGGCAGACCGCGCCGAGCGCGCGTTGCGTGAAGCCAAGCGGTATCAGCAAGCCTTGTTGGTGCAAATCCAGCAGGCACAGGCGGCGCTGGAGCAAACGCGGCTGCAGGAGATCGAGAAAACCGCCGAGTTGCTGGATAAGCATCAAGGCCAGGTGCTCTCGTTGCAGCAACTCAAGGCCTGGAGCCTCCAGGAGCGCACCTTGTCCGCAGGGACCCGGCGCGAAGAAGGCCAGTTGGGTCAATTGCATGACCAGCGGGAGGAGCACGTGGTGCAGATCGCCAGCGCGCAGAAACAGGTGAGCCAATGCCTGCGAGAGGTCGAGAAACTCCAGGAGTTGTCGGTTTTATTGAGGCAGGAAGAGGTACAGGAAGAACTATGACCCAAGTCCAAGCAAGCAAACCTGAACGCCCGCGCCCGCGCGATCCACGAGCGGAACAGGAGCCTCAACCGTCGGGGGTCGTACCTTGGGAGCAGGGGCGGTTGTTTGCGCAACTGCTGGACAGTGATGGCGAGGGGGCAGGCTACGGCACCTCGGCAACGGCCGCCGGGGTGGCGGGCGATACCTTGATGATTGAGGCGATGACGGCGCAATTGGCCCCCCGGATTCATGGCAGCGCGCAATGGCCGCTGCAGGCGGTGCTTTACTTGCCGCGCCTGGGGCGGATCAGCGCCAGTGTGCGCCGTGAACAGGGGCTGTGGAACATCGAGCTGGCGGCCGAGCAGGAGCTTGCCGCGCGTTGGCTGGGCGGTGTGCGCGAGCGCTGTGAGGAGCGTCTGGCCGATGCCCTGGGCGCGCCTGTCGCGTTACACCTGGTCCATGTGGGCGCGGCATGATCATGCCGGCACTCGCGATTCCCTTGGTCAAAAGCGCCACGGTTGCGGCACGCCTGCGCCTGGGGCGGGGCCTGCGTATGCCGTTTCAGGTCACAGGCCAGCACGGTGAGCTGCTGCTTGAGCCTGGTCGTGCGCCCAGGAGTGCCGCGCCTCTGTATTTCGAAACCGCCTGTGGGCTGTTGGCCTTCAGCGAGCCAGGGCCGATGTTCAGTCTTCTGGGGGAGTGCCCGGTGACGCTGGCCGAGGCCGGCAATGATCCGGACTCCTGGTTCTGGGAACTGTTCCAGCACCACTTGAGCCCTCAGGTGCGCGCGTTGTTTGGTTATCTGCGGCTGCGGGCCTCCCCTGGAAAACTGAATTTCGGCTGCCGGCTCACGGTGACATTGGGTGCCTCCAGGGTGGTGGGCTACCTGTTGCTGGCTCCCGAAAGTCTGTTGGCATTGTGTGATGCGGGGCGCTGGCAACCCACGGCCCTGCCATTGCCGCCCTCGTTTCAACTGACGATTGCCGCGACGTTGGGGCGTTTGAAGCTGCCCCTGAGCCAAGTTCGCGGCCTGCGTGCCGGTGATGTGGTGATGCTGGAGCAGGCTTTTTTTGATGTGCATGGCAATGGTCATTTACGGATTGGCAAGCATCGCCTGCATGGGCGCATTGACGATGAATCAGGGCCGATGGGCCTGACACTTATATCTACTGAGGAAACGTCTGTGGACGAGGATCTTTCAGCACAACACTACTCGGGGTATGAAGAGCATGACCTTGATGAACCCGTGGTGGATGTTTTTGGCCATGAGCCTTTCGATGAGTTGAGCATGGCCTTGAATGTGCGCTGTGGCACCCTGAACCTGACGCTCGGGGAACTGCGCAACCTTGCGCCCGGTGCGGTGTTGAGCATCGCGGGCTACGCCCCCGGCATGGCGGGGCTCTACTATGGCGATCGGCCGATTGGCCAGGGCCAGTTGGTGGAGATGGACGGACGCCTGGGCTTGCAGCTGTCCCGTGTGATTTTTGCGCGATGACGTTCCAGGGGGTCGAGCCCGTAATCCTCGCGTTATTCATCGGCGCACTGGCCTTGATGCCGATGCTGTTGATCGTCTGCACCGCCTTTCTGAAAATTATCATTGTGCTGATGATCACCCGTAACGCCATCGGCGTGCAGCAGGTGCCGCCGAGCATGGCGCTCAACGGCATCGCCCTGGCGGCGACTCTGTTTATCATGGCGCCGGTAGGGTATGCCATCGCCCAGAACGTCAAGCAAGCCCCGGTGGACTTGAGCAGCGTGCAACGCTTCCAGGAAACGGGGCTGGTGGCCATCGAGCCGCTGCGCCTGTTCATGACCCGCAATACCGACCCGGACGTCCTCACGCACCTGCTGGAAAACACCGCACGCATGTGGCCGCCGGAAATGGCGCAGAACGCCCAGCGCGACGACCTCATCTTGCTGATTCCGGCCTATGTGATTTCACAATTGCAGGCGGGGTTCGAAATCGGTTTCCTGATCTATATCCCCTTTATCGTCATCGACCTGATTGTCTCCAACCTGCTGCTGGCCCTGGGCATGCAGATGGTCTCGCCGATGACCATCTCCCTGCCCCTCAAGTTGCTGCTGTTCGTCTTGGTTTCCGGTTGGTCGCGGCTGCTCGACAGTCTGTTCCTTTCTTATCTGTGAGTGACCTATGGAACCGATCGTACTGTTCAAGCAAGGCATGCTGTTGGTGGTGGTGCTCTCGGCGCCGCCGCTGATTGTCGCGGTGATCGTCGGGGTGCTGACCTCCCTGGTGCAGGCCCTGATGCAGGTACAGGACCAGACATTGCCCTTTGGCATCAAGCTGGTGGCCGTCGGCATCACCCTGATCCTGACCGGGCGCTGGATTGGCGTGGAGTTGATTCAACTGATCAACATGACATTCGACATGATTGCCCGCTCGGCACTGAACTGAGGCAGACGCATTGCTCCTTTACCTTGAGTTCTTGCCCAGCCTGTTGATCAGCATGGCGCGCATCTACCCGTGCATGTTCCTGGTGCCGGCCTTCTGTTTCCAGCATGTGCGCGGGATGACCCGGCACACGATCGTGATGGTCGTGGCCCTGTTTCCCACACCCGGCATTCATGCCGCATTGATGGGCAAGGACTACTCCGCATTGATGCTGGGCGGGCTGGTGCTCAAGGAGGCGGCCCTGGGGTTCTTGCTCGGGGTTTTGCTGTTCATGCCGTTCTGGATGTTCGAGTCGGTAGGCGCGTTGCTCGATAACCAGCGTGGCGCCCTGGCGGGCGGGCAACTCAACCCTTCGCTGGGGCCGGATGCGACACCGGTCGGGCACCTGTTCAAGCAGTTGGCGATTTTTCTGCTGATCTCGACCCTTGGGTTGGGCGTGCTGACGCAAGTGATCTGGGACAGCTACCTGATCTGGCCACCCACGGCGTGGGTGCCGCTGCCGGCGGTCAATGGCTTCAGCGAGTTCCTTGGCCTGCTCGGCGATACCTTCGTGCACATGATGCTCTACGCGGCGCCGTTTATTGCGGTGCTGTTGCTGCTGGAGTTCGGTTTCGCCTTGCTCGGGCTCTACAGTCCGCAGCTACAGGTGTCCACCCTGGCCATGCCGGCCAAGAGCCTGGCGGGCCTGGCTTTCCTGTTGCTGTACTTTGCCCTGTTGGAGGATTTGATCGTCGGGCGCATGGGCTTGCTGACGGACCTCAAGCATGCTCTTGGCCTGATGGTTCGGGGCCCGGGGCAATGAGTGACTCCGGCGAAAAAAAACACGCGGCGAGCCCCAAGAAACTCAAGGACCAACGCAAGAAAGGCCAGGTTGCCCAAAGCCAGGACGTGGCCAAACTGTTGGTGCTCACCGCGATCAGCGAGATCGCTCTGTTCACCGCCGAAACCAGCCTGCAGCGCTTCCAGCAGATGATGGCATTGCCTTTTGCGCGCGTCGGCCAGCCGTTTGTGCGCGCCCTGGAAGAAGTGCTGATGGATGGCCTGGTGGTGTTTTTTTCGTTCGGCCTGTTGATGTGCGGGGTGGCGATCGCGGTGAAGCTGATAAGCAGCTGGATGCAGTTCGGCTTGTTGTTCGCCCCGGAAAGCCTGAAGCCGGACTTCAATCGCCTCAACCCGCTCAGCCAGCTCAAGCAAATGTTCTCTGCGCAGTCGGTGATCAATCTCTTGATGGGACTGGGCAAGGCGTTGTTGCTCTCGCTGATCCTCTATGTAGTGATAACCCCCTCGCTACAGGTGTTGATCGACTTGGCCACCAGCGATCTGCAAAGCTACATCGTGGCGCTGATCGCCCTGTTCCGCCACTTGCTGCATGCCTGCCTGGGGTTGCTGCTGGTGCTCGCGCTGATCGACTGGAGCATGCAGAAGTATTTCTTTGCCAAGCGCATGCGCATGACCCAGGTGGAGGTGGTCAAGGAGTACAAGGACATGGAGGGCGACCCTCACGTCAAGGGCCAGCGTCGCTCCCTGGCCTACCAACTCGCCCAGGAAGAGCCAAAGGTCAAGCTGCCCAAGCTGGAAGAGTCCGACATGCTGGTGGTCAACCCGACGCACTTTGCCGTGGCACTGTACTACCGCCCCGGCAAAACGCCGCTGCCGATGTTGGTCGACAAAGGCACAGACGCCCAGGCGCGCCAGTTGATTGGCCGGGCCAAGGCCGCCGACGTGCCGGTGATCCAGTGTGTGTGGCTGGCGCGCATGCTGTATGAGCGAAAGCTGGGGGCGCCGATTCCACGGGAGAGTTTGCAGGCGGTGGCGCTGATCTATCGCACCCTGCGTGAGCTGGATGATGAATCCAAGCGCCAGACCCTTGAGTTACCGGAGCTTGCGCGCCGCTAGGGCGCGCGTTGTACATCCAGGGCTTCGAGCTTGGCCAGTGAGAGCAGGCGGCTGACGATGTCATCGAGCGGCTGGCCGTTGGGCACCAGCGCATGCCAGATCACCAGGTTGCCCTTGGCATCGAGGTACACGAAGCATCTATCGAACACCATGGCGTGGACAAAGCGCCGCTCCAGCACCCGCTGCACCTGGCCGGCCTGCAGCGCCTCAGGTGCAATCTTCAGGGCCAGGCCGGGCTTCTGGCCGGCGTTCAACCGGCACAGGCTGATGCCCGGGCACAACGTGTGGTGAGCGACGTCGCCGCTCACCAGTTTGTCCAGAGGCACCTGGCGAGGCGCATCAGTGTCGGGTAAGCCCATGGCGGTCACTGTTCCAACGAGATCGTCTGATAGTCCGCCCTTTCGCCTGATGGGCCGGGTTCGACGCGCATTTGCGGCGGCCACCAGACCACCAGCTTGCCAGCGCTCGATTGCGGCCGGGAGCAGGAGTTGCCTTTGCACGTCGGGGTACAGCCGGCCATAAGCAGCACTAGGCCCAGGAGGGTGATGCAGGAGAGTCGCTGTTTCATGGCGCGGTCTTCCGTGTTGGCGTGAGCAGGGAGGGGCGGGTTACACCGATATGTTCATCCTTCACCACCGGGCGCATGGCGATGAACACCTCCGCCTCTTCACCCGGCTTGAGCCAGGCCCGTGGCCAGACGCTGACGGCCAGGGTCTGGGAATTGCTGCATTCGTTCTCGTCGATGCGCACGTTGCGATTGAACTGATTGCGCATCACCACCACCGCCACGTTGAACTGCGGGCCGGCGTACCACTGGCTGCGTTCGGTGTTGAGCGCCAGCAGGTCACGGGTTTTGCACAAGGTGTCCAGGCCCAGCGGCATGGGGGCGGCTTTGAAGGCGTCAGGTACTTGCCCGGTGACGAGGTGGGCGAGGGCGCTGGTGATCGCGCTGCGCTTGATCACCGGCGGGTGCTCGGCATAGCGCCTGGCCAACGGTTTGAGGGCCGCCTGCAGTTCTACCTGGTCGTCCGGTGGCAAGTAGCGTGACGGGTCGGCCTGGTCGCCGATAACACGAGGGGTGAGGATAAACAGGCGTTCACGTCGGTTGTTCTGCCGCTCGGTGGAAGAGAACAGTGCCTTGCCCAGCAACGGTATATCGCCCAGCAACGGCACCTTGCTTCTTTTATCGGTGCTTTCGGTGACATGGAACCCGCCGACCACCAGCGAACGTTTTTCCGCCATCACCGCCTGGGTGCTGACTTTGCCCCGGCGTACATCGGGGCCTATGCGTTCGGGGTTGGACTCGTCGAAGTTGCCGTCTTCGATATCCACCGCCAGATGGACCTGGTGCCTGCCACGGGTGGTAATGACCCGTGGCACCACCTGGAAACTGGTGCCCACGGTGATCGGCAGGATGGTCGCGTTTTCGACGCCGGCCGTCAGGTATTGAGTGCGGTTGAAGTCAATCACCGCAGGTTGGTTTTCCAGGGTCAGCACCGAAGGGTTGGACACCATGGTCGCCAGGCCCTTGGCCTCCAGGGCCCGTACATCGGCGTAGAAACGGTCGCGCTTTTCGATCGACAGTTGCGCCGATGTCCCAGGCGCCATGTTCACACCGCCGAGAAAGCGGCTGTTCTGAAAACCCCAGTTGACCCCGAACTCTTGCAGTTGGGTGCGCTCGATATCCAGGATGATTGCGTCGATCTCCACCAGTTTGCGTGCCACATCGAGTTGGGCGATCAGCTCGCGGTACATTGCCTGGCGCTCTGGCAAGTCATAGATCAAGACGGCGTTGTTGCGCACATCCGCCTCCACCCGAATTCGCCCTCTTGCAGTGGGGGCTCTGGAGGTGAGCGACATGCCGGGCTCCGTCTGCCCCAGGGGCGCCTGTGCGCCGAGCAACTGGTTCAGCATCGGGTTGCCCAGCCGGGGAAGGATCGGGGTGATGGGCGAGGGCTGCGCTGCCGAGGCCGGGCGTGGGCTCATCGACGACAGGACAAAGTTGTCCCGGGGCTCCAACAGCCCGCGTAGCATGCTGGCAACACCCGCGATGACCAGCTTTTCTCCGCGATAATCAATCGGGCGGTCCGCCGCGTTGGCGAATCTCAGCGGGAACGTCAGCACGCTCTGTTTTTCATCGGGGGATTTTCGCTGGCTGCTGAATTGCCTGATCTGTTCGATGTAACGCTTGGGGCCGGATATCAGCACCACGCCATCGTCAGGGAGTTCCCCCCAACCGAAACGGTTGTCGAGCAGGCCAATGTCAGTCAATGCCTGTTTGAGGTCCGCAACGGTTTGCGATGAGACCTCCAGGCGCGCGGACTGCTGCTGGTCCAGGGTGCTGATGTACAGCATGTTGTTGTACATGTACCACTGGAAGCGATGCTCTACTGCCAGCCGATCAAGCAACGACTGCGGGGTGTTGGCGCGTATCTTGCCGTTGACGGTGCCTTCCAGGTGGCCGTCGAATTGAATCTGCGTGCCAAAGGTCTGGGCGAAATCCTCCAGCACCTCACGCACCTGCTTATGGTCAGCCTCATAGGCGTAGGCGGTATTTTTCCATTCGGCGGGGATCGCGGCGAGCGAGCTTTGCATGGGCAAAAGCAACCAGGGCAGTACCAGCAGGTAGCGCCAATGAGGGCCTTTTTGAAGGGCCGCGGGCGAGACGGAGCGCAAGCGGGTGCGCTCGTGATTCTTGTTGGGCATGGGGTGTTCTCTGATTAGTGCGGCAGCGAGCGCAGTGACGTGGGTTGGAACCGTGGGGCCTGTTTTGCAAGGCGCGCGATCATTGCGCGCCAGGTATCGCGCTGGTTGAGCAGGGCTTGGAGACTGTCCAGCAAAGGCTTCTCGCTGGTGCTTTGCTGTAGACACTGAGTCAACCAGAGCGCACCCGTTGCAGGCGCCTGTGCGAGTGCACCTTGAAAGTGACTCAGGCTTGCGTTACCCAGGAGCATCCAGGTGTTGAGCTGTGATTTGTCAGGGCGGCCCTGGGTCAGTTGGACCTGCAACAAGAGGGTGTCAGGGCCGTGGCGCAGGAGTATTTCGTCATGGTCTTCGATCAGCCTTAATTCTTCGGCGCGGCTGTTCAACCAATTGGTAATGAGCGCCTTCACGTTATTGTCCGCTGTCCAGGCCGGACTTCAGTAGCATATGCCTGGCCCTGATATGTTCAGTGAAGGCGTATTCGGATTTACGGTTGGTCATCACCAGTTCATAGAACAAGTCCATGTCCGCCTCGGATCCAGAGTTCTGCTCCATCAAGTCGCTGACATCGTTTCTGCTGCGCTTCGCATCGCTAAGAAGTTGCTCTCTGTAACCCGAGTAGTAGTTCATGGATTTGCTCCTTTTTTGTGTTTCCTCTCAGTGGTTTTGTATGTCGAATTGGTTCCATGTGTAGCTGTTTATTTGGCGCGTGTGCGTGGTGGAAAATCAGGCATCCAACCGCTTGCTGCCTGGCTCTAGAAAGGTGTCGCGCATGGCGGCCCAATCAATGCAAAAGTCGCCCTCTTCGGTTTGTAACAGCAACGTCTGGGGTTTGACGGTATCGTCGGCGCGTAGCGCCCAGAGCGTGGTGTTGTGGTCGGCGAGAGCCTGGCGTGCGGCCTCCAGCTCCTGGGGATGGCACAGCAATGCCGCCTTGACCATCGGCATCTGGCTGGCCATCAATTGTCTGACCAACGCGGCCATGCGTTGTGGCAGGGGCGTATCTTCCAGCAGCAGACGAATCGCCTGGTTGGCGATTGAAGAGGCATATCGTTCAAGGTTGTCGTACATCGCCTGGCGTTCGCCTTCCCAGCGTTTGAACTGCGCGTCGGCACGCCGCCAGATTTCGAGGCCGGCCTGCTCCAGCAGTTTTTCCCGCTGCTTTTCTGCCCGCTTCAGCAATTGCCTGGCCTGGGCCTTGGCATGCTCCAGTGTGTTGTGGGCATGGGCGTAATTGGCCAGGGTTTCCCGGGGGATCAGGGTTTCGGCAAAGGCGGTGGAGCCTTTGGGCAAGTCGATTTTATGTCGGCAAAACATCGTGTTCAGTCTCCATGGTCCTTGGCGCCAGGTGCTTGAGCGTCGCTGTGGATTGTCGCAATACGCCAGACCACGGCGTGCCAAAGGGTATCGAGGCGGCTGTAGGAGTCCCCAAGCGAAAGGGCTTTTTTTTCCAGTTCCAGAACGCGCTGGCGAGGGAATCTCAACCTGATGCGTTGCCAGGTGGCGGGGCTGACCCAGGTGCGTAGCAGCTGCAAGGGGTCTTCATCGGGCTGCAGCATATCTGGGGGCAATGCCTTGGACAGTCTGTTGCACCACTGGTGGAGGTTTTCATTCAACGCGCTTGCGTAGGCCGGGCGACACGCGCTGTCAATCAACGCCAGCACCAGGTCCAGTTGCTCCGGCGAGGCGAGCGCCAGTTGCAGCAATGTGGGCTGAGGCGTGGGCGGCAGGCAGGGCGTGATCCCATAGAGTCTGGCTACCCACAGGTGTCGACTGTGAACAAGCGCAGTCAGTGCCGCGTGCTCATCAACCGTTCTCCAGCCTTCGCGTGAATGCAGCCAGGGGGTTGCCCACCACTGGACCCATGCCAGGTTACTCATCGTGCGAGGATGGGCCGGCCGTTTGGGCATGCGGCAGCGCTCGCTGGCCCCTGATCCGCCAGAATGTCACGGCGATAATGAGCACCACTAAAACGATCATGGTGAAGGTGACGCTGGCCCGCCAAAAGCCAATGTCATCGCCTGGCACCAGGAACGGACCGAAATAGGCCAGGCGTTGCTGCTCCAAATAGGCCGTAGCGGGAACGAATACCACCGTCAGTTTTTGCGGATTTTCGACGGCGTTGGTCATGCCAGGAATACTGCTGGAGACCATCCGGCGCACACGGGCCTGGATGTTGTCGGGGTCAAGCCTGGGATCGTGCTTGATGAACACGGACGCGGAGGCCGGTTGTACCGGTTCGCCCGGTGCAACACGCTCGGGCAACACTACGTGTACGCGGGCGACAATCACGCCGTCGATGTTCGATAACGTGGTTTCCAGTTCCTGGGACAAGGCATAGATATAGCGCGCGCGCTCCTCGAGCGGAGTTGAGATAACCCCTTCCTTGCGAAAGGTGTCGCCCAGGGTGGCGCGGGCGGTCTTGGGCAATCCAACAGCTTCCAGCGTGCGTACGGCCCGCCCGATATCGGAGGCGTTGACCACGACGACCACGCCGTCTTTGGCGGGGACTTTGGTGGCGCGTATATGCTTGTCTGCCAACTCCGCGATGACTTCATTGGCTTCCTGCTCGGAGAGTTGGCGGTGAAGTTCGACGCGGTCACTGCAGGCATTGAGCATGAATGACAACACTAGCGTTAACGTAATAAACCGTAGGCGAGTCATTTTTATCTACTGAAGGTTGCAGATTTTATCGATGCCTTGTGCGGTTTTACCGACACTTTTAACGAGCATTTGCGTCAGCAATAACGTATCGGACAGTTGCTCAGGATACTTTCGCGCTTCATCAAACTTATTCTCGCTGCTCAAGGCTCGCAGACTTTTGGTCATGCGCTGGGTGACAGAAGTCAGCCGCTCGGATGCTTCGGACAGCATGCTCTGTGGTGTCGTGTAATGGGTCCCTGGGCTGGGCTGGGCTGACGAGTCCATGATTGAGGCGAAATAATTGACATCGGTGTGGGAGATCGAGGACTCCTGTGCGCTGGAGGACCCATTGAGATCCTCATGTTCAGCAGAGCGTGCTCTTCCTATAAACATATGGCGCCTATTACGTAAGTATCGCGGGGAGGGTTTGTTATTGATGAGGCCATTCGTTGTTAGATTGGCGAAGTGACCTTCCCGCCACCCAGTGGCAGGAAGGTCAGAGAGGGCCAGGCTGATTACAAACGGAGTGCGTCAGACGCGGTTTTGATGCCTGCGGTATTTTGGTTTACCGCAGTTTTCCATGCGTTTTTCACACCGTCAGCCCTCTTTTTCGCTTCTGCGGCTTCAAGGCCTGCGTCTGCCTGCTCTGCACTCATACCACCAGCGCTGCTACCGTAAGGGTTGGAGCCGGAAGAGCCAACTGAACCAATACTCATATTGTTTACTCCGTATTTAACGTTGATTTCACTGGACTCTAGCGATGCTGAGAGAAGCATTTATCACATGCAGTTTCGCCGTTCCATCATTTATGTGGCGCAGGAAATGTATGCGTTCCAATTGTGTCTGCAGGGTATGTTTCAAAAAATGTAATTTTTAAGTTTGTTGCCAGATCTTTATAGTGCGCAAGTTATGTCAGTGATATTTCCAGTTGCTTCATTCGGTAATAGAGGGTGCGCTTGGGCACGCCTAACTCGATGGCGACGCCATCAACATTATGGGCATGTCGGTTCAGCGACTCTTCAATCAGAACTTTCTCGATTTGCTGTAAACGTTCCTTGAGCGGCATCTCCCAGTCCTGGCGTTCTTTTACCGCAGCACAGAGGGGAGGGAGCCCCAGGACGAAACGCTTGGCTGTCGAGCGCAGTTCGCGCACATTCCCTGACCAGGGATGGCAAAGCAATTGTGAAAGCAGAGCGTTGGGAGGCGAGGGTGCTGGGCACTTGAAGTACTCAGCCTCCTGCCGGATCATTTTCACGAACAGCGGGATGATGCGTTCTGGTTGCTGCCTGAGTGGCGCCAGGTTGATGTTGACCACATTCAGGCGAAAGTACAGGTCGCGCCTGAAGGACCCTTGAGCGACCATCTCATGCAAGGACTGCTGGGCAGAGGCAATGACGCGCATGTCTACGGGGATAAACCGGGTCGAGCCCAAGCGTTCGACGCCACGGGACTCCAATACCCGCAGCAACTTGGCTTGCAGGGGAAGCGGCATGCTGTCTATTTCGTCAAGGTACAACGTGCCCAGGTGCGCGGCTTCGACAGAACCTGCACGCGATTGCATGGCCCCGGTGTAGGCGCCGCTGTTGACTCCAAAGAGCTGGCTTTCGGCAAGGCTCTCCGGTATCGCCGCACAGTTGACCGCGACGAAGTTCCCCCGTCGTCCTGACAGGCAATGAATACGTTGCGCTAAAGTGTCCTTGCCAGTGCCTGTTTCCCCAAGCAGCAGAATGTCGATGTTGAGCGCGGCAGTGTTATTGATGGTTGTTTCTATGTCTGGGCAATCATTGAACGGGGTGTCTGTTTCAACTTCACTTTGATAGGAGGCCGACATGTTGCTATTGCTCCAATTCCATTAGAGTTGTCGCGTCACTATTGTTTGATTTTTCTAGTGATAGGGATCAGTAGACCGGAAAATGCCCATGATGTCATTGCGAAAGGATGTTGGGATTGCTCACTGTTTTGCCGGTGTTGTTAAAGAACTTGAATTGGAAAAATATTCAAGTTTTTGTAGGAGTGGTATTTGCTGTAGCGCGTAGGAGCAATCCTAAATATTTTATGATTGTTATTTAATTGGCGGGCTGTGCGCTTGAAGTGTCAGTTTTCTGCTCTGCCTGTTCATGTTATTAAAATACATAACAGTGTCTTAATATTTCCCCCGCTGGAAAGTCCCTGTTGTAAATGAAGCGCCCACAAAAAAACCGATGCAGGGCATCGGCTTTTTTGTGGGCGGCAGGTGCCGCAGGTCAAGCGTTACACGTTGAAGCGGAAGTGCATTACATCGCCATCTTTGACGATGTATTCCTTGCCTTCCAGGCGCCATTTACCGGCTTCCTTGGCCCCGGCTTCACCCTTGAACTGGATGAAGTCGTTGTAGGCGATCACTTCGGCGCGGATAAAGCCTTTTTCGAAGTCGGTGTGGATCACGCCGGCAGCCTGTGGCGCGGTGGCGCCGACCTTGACGGTCCAGGCGCGGACCTCTTCGACACCAGCGGTGAAGTAGGTTTGCAGGTGCAGCATTTCGTAGCCTGCACGGATCACACGGTTAAGGCCGGGCTCTTCCAGGCCCAGGGCCTCGAGGAACATGTCTTTTTCTTCGCCGTCTTCCAGTTCGGCGATTTCCGCTTCGATCTTGTTGCACACCGGAACAACCATTGCGCCTTCTTCTTCGGCAATGGCCAGGACCACGTCGAGCAGCGGGTTGTTCTCGAAGCCGTCTTCAGCCACGTTGGCGATGTACATCACAGGCTTGGTGGTCAGCAGGTGGAAGCCCTTGATCACGGCCTTTTCGTCGACGCTCATGTTCTTCATCAGGCTGCGTGCAGGCTTGCCCAGGGTGAAGTGAGCAATCAGTTGCTCAAGCAGGGCCTTCTGCACCACGGCGTCCTTGTCACCGCCTTTGGCATTGCGCGTAACCTTTTGCAGTTGCTTCTCGCAGCTGTCGAGGTCGGCGAAGATCAGTTCCAGGTCGATGATCTCGATGTCGCGTTTCGGGTCGACACTGTTGGAGACGTGAATCACGTTCTCGTCTTCAAAGCAGCGGACCACGTGAGCGATGGCATCGGTCTCACGGATGTTGGCCAGGAACTTGTTGCCCAGGCCTTCACCTTTCGACGCACCGGCTACCAGGCCTGCGATGTCGACGAACTCCATGGTGGTCGGCAGGATGCGCTTGGGATTGACGATGGCGGCCAGGGCCTCCAGGCGCGGATCGGGCATCGGCACGATACCGGTGTTGGGTTCGATGGTGCAGAAGGGGAAGTTCTCCGCCGCAATACCGGACTTGGTCAGGGCGTTGAACAGGGTGGACTTGCCGACGTTAGGTAGGCCGACGATGCCGCAATTGAATCCCATGGTGTTTCCCCTCGGAAAAAAGTCAGGCCTTCTGGCTGTGCAGGTTTTTCATCGCGCGGTTCCATTCACCGGCGAAGATATCCGGCAGCACGCCGAGGGCAAAATCGATGCTGGCATCGAGTTTTTCCTGTTCGGCGCGTGGCGCACGACCCAGGACGAAATTTGAAACCATACTGGCAACGCCTGGGTGGCCAATGCCGAGCCGCAGACGGTAAAAGGTATTCTGATTGCCCAACTGCGCAATGATGTCGCGCAGGCCATTATGACCGCCATGGCCGCCGCCTTGCTTGAGCTTGGCAACGCCGGGTGGCAGGTCCAGTTCGTCATGGGCCACCAGGATTTCTTCGGGTTTGATCCGGAAGAACCCCGCAAGCGCCGCGACAGCCTGGCCGCTGCGGTTCATGTAGGTGGTGGGAATCAGCAGACGAACATCCTGACCCTGATGCGAGAAGCGTCCGGTCAGGCCAAAATATTTGCGATCGGCCACAAGATTGACGCCTTGGGCGTGGGCGATGCGCTCAACAAAAAGGGCCCCCGCGTTATGCCGGGTCTGTTCGTATTCGGCGCCTGGATTTCCCAGGCCAACGATCAGTTTGATGGCAGTCACGACAGGGGCCCTTCCTTTGGAGTTGTGGATAACATCGCCGCAACCTCGTTGCGGCGAAAGTGGACGACAGGAGCTCACTTATCCAGAGATAAACTTCGCGTTATCGCCCGCTTTCTCGCTACGTTTCGGTCCGCGATGTTTCCTCAAGCTCCGACGCTGCAGAGAGTATTACTCGGCAGCGGTTTCGCCAGCTTCATCTTCTGCTACAACACGTGGCGCGTGGACGTTGGCAACAGCCTTGTCGTCGTTGTGAGCCAGTGCAACGAACTCAACGCCTTTAGGGGCCTTGAGGTCGGACAGGTGAATGATGGTGCCGATTTCAGCAGCCGACAGGTCGACTTCGATGAACTCAGGCAGATCTTTCGGCAGGCAGCTTACTTCCAACTCGGTAGTGGTGTGGGAAACAACGCCACCTTTCTTGACCGGAGCTTCTTCACCAACAAAGTGCACAGGCACGATAGCGGTCAGTTTCTGACCAGCAACAACGCGTACGAAGTCAGCGTGCAGTACGTGACCTTTGGCCGGGTGGCGTTGCAGAGCCTTGATGATAACGTTCTGCTTTTTGCCGCCAACGTTCAGTTCGATAACGTGGCTGTAGGCAGCATCGTTTTCGAGCAGTTTGGCAACTTCTTTAGCCAGCATGCTGATGGATTCAGGGGCTTTTTCGCCACCGTAAACTACAGCTGGAACCAGGCTTGCGAGACGACGCAGGCGGCGGCTCGCACCTTTCCCCAGGTCGGAACGCAGTTCAGCATTCAAAGTAAAATCGTTCATGTTGTATCTCCAAAATAACCACATTCGCCCCAGCGTTTGCGACCAGCGCTAAAGGCGATATGGGCAAAAAAGCCCCGCCCCAGCATGGTGCTGGGGCGGGGCGCTTTTCGTCAGGTTGATGCCACCAAGGTTTGACCCTTAGCGGAACATCGCACTGATCGATTCTTCATTGCTGATGCGGCGAACCGCCTCAGCAACAACCGGTGCGATATCCAGTTGACGGATACGCGCACAGGCTTGAGCAGCGGCGGACAACGGGATGGTGTTGGTCACCACCAGTTCGTCCAGCACGGAATTCTCGATGTTCTCGATCGCTCGGCCCGACAGCACAGGGTGTGTGCAGTAGGCGAAGACTTTAGCCGCACCGTGCTCTTTCAAGGCTTTAGCCGCGTGGCACAGGGTGCCGGCGGTATCGACCATGTCATCGACCAGAATACAGGTACGCCCTTCGACATCACCGATGATATGCATCACTTCAGAGTGATTGGCTTTCTCACGGCGTTTGTCGATGATCCCGAGGTCCACGCCCAGGGATTTGGCAACAGCCCGTGCACGCACGACGCCACCAATGTCCGGGGACACGATCATCAGGTTTTCAAAGCGCTGGTCTTCGATGTCATCCACAAGAACTGGGGAGCCGTAGATGTTATCTACCGGAATATCGAAGAACCCCTGGATTTGGTCAGCGTGCAGGTCAACCGTGAGAACACGATCGATGCCTACCACGGTCAGCATGTCAGCGACGACTTTCGCGCTGATAGCCACACGTGCGGAACGCGGACGGCGATCCTGACGGGCATAACCAAAGTAAGGGATTACAGCTGTGATTCGAGTCGCTGAGGAGCGGCGGAAGGCATCAGCCATCACGACGAGTTCCATCAGGTTATCGTTGGTCGGAGCGCAAGTCGGCTGAATAATGAAAACATCTTTACCGCGGACATTTTCATTGATCTCGGCTGTAATCTCGCCGTCGGAAAATTTACCGACTGAGATGTCACCGAGAGGGATATGCAGCTGACGTACAACACGCCGAGCCAGATCGGGGTTAGCATTCCCCGTAAAGACCATCATCTTGGACACGCGCAGTACCTAGAGGCTGAGGGTAACCTGGATGAGTATAGAAAATGGCAGGGGCGGCTGGATTCGAACCAACGCATGGCAGGATCAAAACCTGCTGCCTTACCGCTTGGCGACGCCCCTGTATCTGTTGCAACGAGTACCCAGTACTCGGTTCCTTTAGAGCAGACTTTGCAGCTTGCGATGCAACATCGAAACGTTGCTCCCCTTTGCTACAAACCCTGTAAGGGTCTCTGTAAGAAGGGCCGAGACTTTATCAGCTTCAGCTTTGTTTGGGAAGCCCCCAAACACACAACTTCCAGTTCCGGTGAGTTTTGCTTCGGTAAATTTACCTAACAAATTCAATGCGTTACGTACATCTGGATAACGCATTGCTACCACCGGTAAGCAGTCATTTCGACTGTTTCCCTTGGGAACGGGGCGCACTTTAATGGGAGAAGAGTTACGTGTCAACAACGGATCTGAAAAAATTTCTGCTGTACTTACAGATACTTGCGGAACAAGCACGACATACCACGGCTCTTCGGGGTCTACGGGGGTGAGTTTTTCCCCGACACCCTCAGCAAATGCGGCGTGCCCACGCACAAAAACCGGGACGTCGGCGCCCAGTGTCAGGCCCAGCGCGGCCAGGCGATCTTCATCCCAGCCCAGTTGCCACAAGTGATTAAGACCGAGCAGGGTGGTTGCGGCATTCGAGCTGCCACCGCCGATGCCGCCGCCCATTGGCAGGATTTTATCGATCCAGATATCAATACCCAGCGAACAGCCGGATTGTTCCTGGAGCTTTTTTGCCGCCTTCACGATCAGATTGCTGTCATGGGGCACATTGGCAAATTCGGTGTGCAGTTGAATCACCCCATCGTCGCGTACGGCGAAGGTCATCTCATCGCCGTAGTCGAGAAATTGAAACAGCGTCTGCAACTCGTGATAGCCGTCTTCACGACGACCGAGGATGTGCAGCATCAAATTGAGCTTGGCCGGGGAGGGCAGGGTCAGGCGTTCGGTCATGTCACTGCCCCAGCTTGCGCGGTTGCCAGTCCTTGATCACCAGCGTGACGTCAAGGTTGCTGCCGTGCAGCTTGATGCGCTCGGGCAGCCAATAGCCGCTTTGCTCCACATAACTGAGGTACTCAACCTGCCAGCCATCCTGTTCCAGGGTGGCCAGGCGGCTATCGCCATTGAGGCTCAAGCGGCTCTTGCTGTCAGGCGCGGGCAGGCCGCGAACCCACCAGACCAGGTGCGAGACCGGCAGCTTCCAGCCGACCTGCTCTTCAAGCAATGCCTCCGGTGATGGCGCTTCATAGCGGCCCTGGTTGGCCACTTCGAGGCTCACTTGCCCCGGTCGCCCGGTCAGGCGTGCAGCGCCACGGCCCAGGGGGCCAGAGAGGCGGATATCGTAATAATCCTGGCGTTGCAGCCAGAACAAGGTGCCGCTGCCCGAATCCTTCGGTGCACGCACGCCGATCTTGCCTTCGATCTGCCAGCCATCAATGCTGCTGAGCTGATCCTTGTGCTGGCGCCATTGCGCCGGGTTGCCCTGGCCTTCGACGGATTCACGGGCACCGAAGCCCGCACAACCGGCGAGCAGGGCGATAAAACTGAAAACGATGGCGTGGCGCAAAAACATAGAATTAAAGAGTCTCGGATCCGGTCAGGCGCTTGATGGTGCTGCGCAGGATAGGGCTGTCGGGTTGTTCCTTGAGGAACTTGGCCCAGATTTGTCGGGCTTCGCGTTGGTTGCCCTTGGCCCAGAGCACTTCGCCCAGGTGTGCGGCCACTTCCTGGTCGGGGAACCGCTCCAGGGCTTGGCGCAACAGGCGTTCGGCTTCGTCGAGGTTGCCCAGGCGGTAATTCACCCAGCCCAGGCTGTCCAGCACTGCCGGGTCTTCCGGGTTGAGCTGGTGCGCCTGTTCGATCAGGACCTTGGCCTCGGCATAGCGCGTTGTACGGTCTGACAAGGTGTAGCCCAGGGCGTTCAGTGCCATGGCATTGTCCGGGTCGCGCTTGATGATCAAGCGCAGGTCCTTTTCCATCTGCGCCAGGTCATTGCGTTTCTCGGCCTGCATGGCGCGGGTGTACAGCAAGTTCAGGTCGTCGGGGTATTGCAGCAGGGCCTGGGCGAGGATTTTCCAGGCACGCTCCCCCTGATTGTTGGCCGACAAGGTCTCGGCCTGGATCAGATACAACTGGATGGCATAGTCCGGCTCGGCATCGCGGGCAGCGGCCAGGCGTTTTTCGGCTTCGTCGGTGCGGCCGTTGTTCATCAGGATATCGGCCTGGCGCAGTTGCGCCGGCAGGTAGTCGTTGCCGGGGCCGACCTGGGCGTACTCGATCAGCGCGCCTTGCGGGTCATCCCGTTCCTCGGCGATGCGCCCCAGGTTCAGGTGGGCCGAGTCGACGTGGCTTTCCCGGGCGATCAGTTCTTCCAGGTAACCCTTGGCCTCTTCCCAGGCCTTGGCTTCCAGGCAGACCAGCGCCAGGGAGTAACGTAGTTCGTCATCATCCGGGTATTGCTGGACCAGGCTGGCGAACTCCACCTTGGCGTCTTCCATGCGGTCCTGTTCCACCAACATGCGCGCGTAAGTCAGGCGCAGGCGCTTGTCGTCCGGATACTTCTTGATGCTCTTTTGCAGCAGCGGCAAGGCTTCCTTGCCCCGGTTGAGGCTTTGCAGCAGGCGTGCGCGCAACAGCAGCGGGGCTATTTCACCTTCTTCCGGCGGGTTTTGCTCCAGCAGCTTGAGGGCGGCTTGCGGTTCGTCATCCTGTTGCAGCAGTAGCGCCTTGCCAAATACCAGCTGGCCGTTGCTCGGGTGCTTTTGCAGCAGGCGGTCGAAACTCTTCATCAGGCCATCGCGGGTGTCCTGGTCGGTATCGGCCGCGGAGAGGGCGAGGAAGTCAAAGTGGGTATCGCCCTTGCCCTGCAAGACTTTCTCCATATAGACCATGGAGTCGTCGTAGCGCCCGGCCCGCGCCAGCTGGATCGCCGCGGCGCGCAGGGCCTCCAGGTCGTCCGGGGCGTTTTTCGCCCAGATCAACGCGGTATCCAGGGCTGCCTGGTCGGCGCCCAGGTATTCGGCGATGCGAAACGCTCGCTCGGAGATCCCCGGGTCCTGGGTGTTGACGGCCTGGGTCACGTAGTTATCCAGGGCAATGTCGAAACGATTGCGCTGGCCGGCGAGCTCCGCGCTCAGCAGGCTGAACACCGTTTCTTCGCTGAACGAGGAATAAACCTTGGGCTTTTCAGGGGCGGGGGTGCTGTCTTCCACCGGCGCAGGACTCTGCGACGATACGGGGGCCATGGACTGGCAGCCCCCGAGGAAGGCAAGGGCAAGGAGCAACGCGGAAGATCTATTCATATAGGAAGAGGACGACTAACCTGCGGTCGGATCATCATGACACAAGCCCTCGGTCAAACATAACCGGGGCACTCGTATTGCCTTAAATGCCTTCTATGTAGCAGCGAGCTTGCTCGCGAAAAACGCCAAGACGCCGCGTTTACCCAAGGTGCCAGCGTTTTCGTTGACGATTTTTGCGAGCAAGCTCGCCCCTGCAAAGGGTCTTTATAGACACAAGGCATTAGGACAATAGACGACGGTGGTTGTTCTGGATGAGTCGAAGTAGGACAATTGTCGGCTTCTCGACATCATCAGCGATATTGAATGGCCTTCCTTGCTCTGGGTATCAACCACAAGACTGCTTCTGTAGACGTCCGCGAGCGCGTGGCGTTTACCCCGGAGCAATTGGTTGAGGCTTTGCAGCAGCTGTGCCGGCTCACCGACAGCCGCGAAGCTGCGATCCTTTCCACCTGCAATCGCAGCGAGCTCTATATAGAGCAGGAACATCTTTCGGCGGATGTCGTGCTGCGCTGGCTGGCTGATTACCATCATTTGAGCCTGGATGACCTGCGCGCCAGTGCTTATGTGCATGAAGATGATGCGGCAGTTCGTCACATGATGCGTGTTGCATCCGGGCTCGATTCGCTGGTGCTGGGCGAACCGCAAATCCTCGGCCAGATGAAGTCGGCCTACGCCGTGGCCCGCGAAGCCGGGACCGTGGGGCCGTTGCTGGGGCGTTTGTTCCAGGCCACCTTCAATTCGGCCAAGCAGGTGCGCACCGATACGGCGATCGGTGAAAACCCGGTCTCCGTGGCTTTTGCTGCCGTCAGCCTGGCCAAGCAGATCTTCAGCGACCTGCAGCGCAGCCAGGCCCTGCTGATCGGCGCGGGCGAGACCATCACCCTGGTCGCCCGGCACCTGCATGACCTGGGCGTCAAGCGTATCGTGGTAGCCAACCGAACCCTGGAGCGCGCCAGCATCCTGGCCGAAGAGTTCGGTGCCCACGCGGTATTGCTGGCTGACATCCCGGCCGAGCTGGTGCGCAGCGATATCGTGATCAGCTCCACCGCCAGCCAGTTGCCGATCCTGGGCAAGGGGGCGGTGGAAAGCGCCTTGAAGCTGCGCAAGCACAAGCCGATTTTCATGGTGGATATCGCCGTTCCCCGGGATATCGAGCCAGAAGTCGGCGAGTTGGACGACGTTTACCTCTATAGCGTCGACGACCTGCATGAAGTGGTCGCCGAAAACCTCAAGAGCCGCCAGGGTGCTGCCCAGGCGGCCGAGGAAATGGTCGCGATCGGCGCCGATGACTTTATGGTGCGTCTGCGCGAGCTGGCTGCCGTGGATGTGCTCAAGGCCTATCGCCAACAGGGCGAGCGCTTGCGTGACGAGGAATTGCTCAAGGCCCAGCGTCTGCTGGCCAATGGCGGTAACGCTGAAGATATTTTGATGCAATTGGCCCGTGGCCTCACCAACAAGCTGTTGCATGCTCCCAGCGTACAGCTTAAAAAACTGACAGCCGAAGGCCGCCTCGATGCGCTGGCCATGGCCCAGGAACTCTTTGCCCTCGGTGAGGGCGCGTCAGACAGCTCTTCGGATAAAAAACTGCAATGAAAGCGTCACTGCTCAATAAACTGGACGTGCTCCAGGACCGTTTCGAAGAACTGACCGCCTTGCTTGGCGATGGCGAGGTTATTTCCGATCAAACCAAGTTCCGCGCCTATTCCAAGGAATACGCCGAAGTTGAGCCGATCGTGACCACCTACTCGCAACTGCTCAAAGTGCAGGCCGACCTCGAAGGCGCCCAGGCGCTGCTCAAGGACAGCGACCCGGACATGCGTGAAATGGCCGTGGAAGAAGTCCGCGAAGCCAAGGAAAAGCTCGTTGAGCTGGAAGGCGACCTGCAACGCATGCTGCTGCCCAAGGATCCTAACGATGGGCGCAACGTCTTCCTGGAAATCCGCGCCGGTACCGGCGGCGACGAGGCGGCGATCTTCTCCGGCGACCTGTTCCGCATGTATTCGCGCTATGCCGAGCGTCGCGGCTGGCGTGTCGAAATCCTCTCCGAGAACGAAGGGGAGCACGGCGGCTACAAGGAAATCATCGCCCGGGTCGAAGGCGAGAACGTCTACGGCAAGCTGAAGTTCGAATCCGGCGCCCACCGCGTACAGCGCGTTCCAGCCACCGAGTCCCAAGGCCGCATCCACACCTCGGCCTGCACCGTGGCGGTATTGCCCGAGCCGGACGAGCAGGAAACCATCGAAATCAATCCGGCAGATTTGCGTGTCGACACCTATCGTTCGTCCGGCGCCGGTGGCCAGCACGTCAACAAGACCGACTCGGCGATCCGCATCACTCACTTGCCGTCCGGCATTGTGGTGGAGTGCCAGGAAGAGCGGTCCCAGCACAAGAACCGTGCGCGGGCCATGTCCTGGCTGTCGGCCAAGCTCAACGACCAGCAGACCAGCGCCGCCGCCAACGCGATTGCCAGCGAGCGCAAGTTGCTGGTGGGCTCGGGTGACCGGTCCGAGCGCATTCGCACCTATAACTACGCCCAGGGCCGGGTCACCGACCATCGGGTCAACCTGACCCTGTATTCCCTGGACGAAATCCTTGCCGGTGGCGTGGACGCAGTGATCGAGCCGTTGCTTGCCGAATACCAGGCCGACCAACTGGCCGCGATAGGTGAATAAATGACCATTATTGCCAGCTTGTTGCGCGCCGCCGAGCTGCCCGACTCGCCGACTGCCCGTCTGGATGCGGAGTTGCTGCTGGCGGCTGCCCTGGGCAAGTCCCGCAGCTACCTGCACACCTGGCCAGAAAAAATCGTCAGCAGCGAAGACGCGCTACGTTTTGCCGGCTACCTGCAACGTCGTCGCAGCGGTGAGCCGGTGGCCTACATCCTCGGCCAGCAGGGCTTCTGGAAGCTCGACCTGGAAGTCGCGCCGCACACGTTGATCCCGCGCCCCGACACCGAGCTGCTGGTGGAAGCGGCCCTGGAATTATTGCCCGCCAGCCCGGCCAACGTCCTCGACCTGGGCACCGGCAGCGGCGCCATCGCCCTGGCCCTGGCCAGCGAGCGCCCGGCCTGGCGCGTGACCGCGGTGGATCGCGTGCTCGAAGCCGTGGCCCTGGCCGAGCGCAATCGCCAGCGCCTGCACCTGGATAACGTCACGGTGCTCAACAGCCACTGGTTCAGTGCCCTGAAAGATCACACCTATCACCTGATCATCAGCAATCCCCCCTATATTGCCGACAACGATCCGCACCTGGTGGCGGGCGATGTGCGCTTCGAACCCGCCAGCGCATTGGTCGCAGGTCACGATGGCCTGGACGACCTACGGCTGATCATCGCCCAGGCGCCGCTGCACCTGGAGGCCGGTGGCTGGTTGCTGCTGGAGCATGGTTACGACCAGGCGCCGGCCGTGCGTGACCTGTTGCTGGCGCAAGGTTTTGCCGAGGTCCACAGCCGTATCGACCTCGGCGGCCATGAGCGCATCAGCCTGGGACGCCGGCCGTGCTGACCGATCAGGAGCTGTTGCGCTATAGCCGACAGATTCTGTTGCAACAGGTCGATATCGACGGCCAGTTGCGCCTGAAAAACAGCCGTGTATTGATCGTCGGCCTGGGTGGCCTCGGTGCTCCGGTGGCCCTGTACCTGGCAGCCGCCGGTGTGGGTGAGCTGCATCTGGCGGACTTTGACACGGTCGACCTGACCAACCTGCAACGCCAGATCATCCACGACACCGACAGCGTCGGCCTGAGCAAGGTCGATTCGGCTATCCGCCGCCTGAGTGCGATCAACCCCGAGATCCGGCTGGTTGCCCACCGCGCTGCGCTGGACGTTGATTCGTTGGCCGCTGCTGTAGCCGGCGTGGACCTGGTGCTCGATTGCTGCGACAACTTCGCGACCCGCGAAGCGGTGAACGCGGCGTGCGTCGAAGCGGGCAAGCCTTTGGTCAGCGGTGCGGCGATTCGCCTGGAAGGCCAACTCTCGGTGTTCGACCCGCGGCGCCCGGAAAGCCCGTGCTACCACTGTTTATATGGGCACGGCAGCGACACCGAACTGACCTGTAGCGAAGCCGGCGTCGCCGGTCCGCTGGTAGGCCTGGTCGGCAGCCTGCAAGCCTTGGAAGCCCTGAAGCTGCTGGCCGGTTTTGGCGAACCCCTGGTCGGCCGGCTGCTGCTGATCGACGCCCTGGGCACACGTTTTCGCGAGCTGCGGGTCAAGCGTGATCCCGCTTGCAGCGTCTGCGGTCGCCAGCATGGTTAAGGATGCACCGATTGGTGTATTCGACTCCGGGGTCGGCGGCCTGTCGGTGCTCGACGAAATTCATCGTTTGTTGCCCCATGAGTCGCTGCTGTACGTGGCGGATTGCGGGCATATCCCCTACGGCGAGAAAACCCCGGCATTCATTCGCGAACGTTCGCGGGTGGTTGCAGAGTTTTTCCGCGAGCGGGGCGCCAAGGCCTTTGTGATTGCCTGCAACACGGCAACTGTGGCGGCGGTCGCGGATTTGCGCAGTGATTATCCGGATTGGCCGCTGGTGGGCATGGAGCCGGCGGTCAAACCTGCGGCTGCCGCGACGCGCAGTGGTGTGGTCGGGGTACTTGCCACCACGGGCACCTTGCAAAGCGCCAAGTTCGCCGCGCTGCTGGATCGCTTCGCCACCGATGTGCGGGTGGTGACGCAACCTTGCCCGGGGCTGGTAGAGCTGATCGAAGCCGGCGACCTCAACAGCCCGGCGCTGCGCCAGATGCTGCAAGGGTATGTCGCGCCGCTGATCGAGGCCGGGTGCGACACCATTATTCTGGGCTGCACTCACTATCCTTTCCTCAAGCCCTTGCTGGCGACGCTGCTGCCACCGTCAATCATCCTGATCGACACCGGCGCGGCAGTGGCGCGTCAGTTGCAGCGCCTGCTGGGCGAACGCCAACTGCTGGCCGAGGGCAATCCTCGGGCGGCGCAATTCTGGACCAGCGGTGATCCGCAACATCTCAGAAATATCCTACCCACACTATGGAAATTCAGCGGCGTTGTGCGAAGCTTCGCCCTGTGAAAAATTCGTGAAATAGCGGGTTTTTCAGCTGAACTTCTGCGTTGTCCGTGATTTCTATAGCTCTTGATGAGCAATACAAAACCATACAACTTCGTTTGGAAAGGATGTTTCTTATGAAGCGCTTGTTCTGTTTGGCCGCGATTGCGGCCGTTTTGGTAGGGCACTCTGTTTCTTCCCAGGCTGCCGGCCTGGAATTTGGGGTGGGGCATACAAGCGATTCGACCATGACCTATCGCCTGGGCCTGCAATCGGACTGGGACAAGAGCTGGTTGCAGAGCGATGTCGGGCGCCTGACCGGCTACTGGAGCGGCGCCTATACCTTCTGGGATGGTGACGAACGCGCCAGTGTTAGCAGCTTGTCGTTTTCCCCGGTGTTTGTGTATGAATTCGCCGGTGAGTCGGTGAAACCCTATATCGAAGCGGGGATCGGCGTGGCGTTGTTCTCACGCAGCAAGGTGGAAGACAACAACATTGGCGGGGCTTTCCAGTTCGAAGATCGGCTGGGCTTTGGCTTGCGCTTCGCCGGCGGGCACCAGGTGGGGATCCGTGCCACGCACTATTCCAACGCGGGCATCAGCAGCCACAACGATGGTATCGAGAGCTATTCGTTGAACTACACAATGCCACTCTGATACTCCCCAAGCACAGCCCGACCCATGTAGGAGCGGGCTTGTGTGGGAGCCGGGCTTGCCCGCGATGCAGACGACTCGGTGCTTCAGGCAAACCGCAGTGATGCTATCGCAGGCAAGCCAGCTCCCACACAAGCCAGCTCCCACATGTGACCACCACCGTTTTCAGAATCAGCGGTAGACCGTTGCAATCCCCTGGCGCTCTTCAAGGCACTCCGGCGCGCCCATCTCGAATTCCCGGCAAATCAGCGGTCGTTTTTCATAGATCGTGCACATCATCGTGTCGCGATCCAGTGCGGCGCACCAGCCGTCGTCCAGGCGCAGCATGACTTCGCCTCCCCAATCGTCCGTGTCGATATAGCGATCAGGCACGCCGGTGTCGGTGATCAGCATGACTTCCAATTGACAGCAGCAGGCTGCGCACGTGGAACAGGTGACGGCGGGTTCGGTGATTTGGGTGTGGGGGATGTTGGTCATAGACGCGCAGTGTAAGGCAAGCCGGTCGAATGCGTGTGAAAGCTCTGACGGACGTCAGCGCGCGAGCCGGTGCAGGCCGGGAAATACCACGGCCCAAAGCAGCGCGATTGCCACCAGGGTCGGGGCTGTGGCAAATCCGAAGCTCACGCCTGCCAACTGGCTGCCGGCGTAGTACGACAGCGGCCCGCCCACGGCCCCCAGCAGGCTTGCGCGCCACCAGGGCCGCGCGCTCCAGGCCAGGCAATGGCGCAAGGTGGTCGCCAGCAACGCCCACAGCAAGATCAACCACCCAGGAATCAACGGGCCGGGTTCACTGAACTCGAACACGCCTAACGTGCGCAATAGCGTGTCGAGCAGGGTACCGAGCACGGTCACGCTCAAGATCAACCGCCCCTCAGCGGCCCATGAAGTTATCCACAGCAGGTGAATTGCCAGGACGACCAGCCCGAGCAATAACCACAGGCTGTCGCCCCCCATCACACAGGCAAACCAGCCGCACTGGAACAGCGCGGCATTGGCCAGGTTTTTAAGCATTGAAACGCCCGAGCAGCGGTTGTGTCACCGCGCTGGGCTTGGCCAGCAGCAATTGCGCAGTGCCGATGGTGCGCTCCATAAAGCCGCCCTCGCAGTAGCACAGGTAGAACTCCCACAACCGCAGGAAGTATTCGTCGTAGCCCAATTCCGTGAGCCGGCCATGGGCGCGGCGAAAGTTCTCATGCCACAAGCGCAGGGTTCGCGCGTAATGCAGGCCGAAGTCTTCCATGTGCAGCAGGTTCATATCGGTGTCGCGGCTGACGATCTGCAACATTTTCTGCACACAGGGCAGGGCGCCGCCGGGGAAGATGTAGCGCTGGATGAAGTCGACGCTGCTTTTGGCCTGTTCGTAGCGTTGTTCGCGAATGGTGATGGCCTGCAGCAACATCAGCCCGTCGCTCTTGAGCAAGTGTGCGCATTGCTTGAAGTAGGTGGGCAAGAAACGATGGCCAACCGCTTCGATCATTTCAATGGACACCAGCTTGTCGTACTGCCCGCTCAGGTCGCGGTAGTCCTGCAGCAGCAGCGTCACCTGATTCTGCAAACCCAAGGCCTGGATGCGCTGTTCGGTGTAGGCAAATTGCTCTTTGGACAAGGTAGTCGTGGTAACCCGGCAGCCGTATTGCTGGGCTGCGTAGAGGGCCATGCTGCCCCAGCCAGTACCGATTTCCAGCAAGTGGTCCGAGGGCTTGAGTGCCAGTTTCTGGCAGATGCGCTCCAGCTTGTTGAGCTGTGCCTGCTCCAGCGTATCGTCGGGGGTAAGGAACTGCGCCGCCGAATACATCATGGTCGGGTCGAGAAACTCCTGGAACAGGTCGTTACCCAGGTCGTAGTGGGCGGCGATGTTTTTTTGCGAGCCCTTGCGGGTATTGCGGTTGAGCCAGTGCAAGCCTTGGGTGAAGGGGCGGGCCAGCTTGGCCAGGCCACCCTCGAGGGCGTCCAGTACATCAAGGTTGCTGACCATCACGCGTACCACGGCAGTCAGGTCCGGGCTGCTCCAGAAACCATGAATGAACGCCTCGCCCGCGCCGATGGAACCGTTGGCAGCCACCAGGCCCCACACGGCCGGGTCGAGGATCTGGATCTCACCCAGCAAATGCGCTTCCCGTGCCCCGAACACCTGGCGTTCACCGTCCTCGATCACCACCAGTTGGCCATGGCGCAGCTTGCCGAGTTGGCGTAGCACGGCTTTGCGCAACAGCGCGCCGGTCAGGCCGTTGATGTTCAGGCGCTGGGATTTGATCGATAAGCTAGGGGATTTCATGGTGGCGATCCTTGGGATACCCAATTGCACAGGCGTCATCGGCCGCCTGATGGGGGAAAATCGGTGTGCGTTTAAGGAGCAGGCGCAGGGCTTGCCAGTAGATAGCCAGGCAGGTCTTGGCGGTCATCCACGGAAAGCGCCGCAAGTAGCGATGCAGGCTGGCGCGGTCGAGGGCTTCGCGTTGCAGGCTCAAGGTGGCGTCGAACACCTTGCTCTCGCCTTGCCAGTCGGCCATATGCACCCCCAGGCGCTGGCCGGGCGGGCTGAAGCTCATGCGGTATTGCAGGTCCCGGGGCAGGAAGGGCGATACATGAAATGCCTTGGCCACCGCGAAATGCTGATGCTCGCCGCCCGCCAGGGCCCGGGCGGGCAGCACATAGTGATAGCGCTCGCGCCACGGGGTGTTGGTCACTTCACAGACAATCGCCGCCAGTTGCCCGTCGCCCTCGAAGCAGTAGAAGAAACTCACCGGGTTAAACGCCAGGCCCCAACTGCGGGCCTGGGTCAGCAGGCAGATATTGCCTTGGGGGGTATGCCCAAGGGTCGTGCCGACCAGTTGGCGCACGGCGTCGCTCAAGCAGGTGCCATCGCGGGTCAACTCACGCAGGTAATCCTGCTGGCGAAACGCAAAGGGCGCGAAGCGGCCACTGCCGGCCAACGGTGACAGCCCCAGCACCTGCTCCTGTTCGCTGAGGTCCAGGTACAGCAGGCCGATGCGATAGCGAAAGGCATGCCCCTTGGGGGTAAACCGCCGATGGGCAATCCAGCCGCTGTAGAGGGCGCTGTTCACAGGGTTTCCCCAAACGCCAGGGCCACGCGCAGGGCGCTGACCACGCCGTCTTCATGAAAGCCGCTGGCCCAGTAGGCCCCGCAATAATAGGTGTGCTGGGCGCCATGCAATTCTTCCCAGCGTGCCTGTGCCGCCACCGCCGCCAGGCTGTATTGCGGATGGGCATAGGTGTAGCGGGCAAGGATTTTCAGCGGGTTGATAATCGCTGTCTGGTTGAGGCTCACACAAAAGGTGGTGTCGCTGTCGATCCCTTGCAGGATGTTCATGGCGTAGGTGACGGCTGCCGGCTTGTGCGTGCTGGCGTCCAGCCGATAGTTCCAACTGGCCCAGGCCAGGCGGCGGTCGGGCAGCAAGCGCGTATCGGTGTGCAGGACCACGTCATTGTCGGCGTAGGTTATCGCCCCCAGGATCTGCTGTTCGGCCAGGCTGGGATCGTCCAGCAAAGCCAAGGCCTGGTCGCTGTGGCAGGCGAAGATCACTTTGTCGAAGATTTCGCGGCCGTCGGCACTGTAGATCACTGCGCCTTCTGGCGTGCGCTCGACTTTCTGTACCGGGCAGTTGAGGCGGATGTGTTGGCGAAACGAGTGGGTCAGTGGCTCGATATAGCGGCTGGACCCGCCTTCGATCACGCACCATTGCGGCCGATTATTCACCGACAGCAAGCCATGGTTCTTGAAGAACCGCACGAAGAACTGCAGCGGGAAGGCCAGCATGTCCGCCAGGGACATCGACCAGATCGCCGCGCCCATGGGCACGATGTAGTGGCGGATAAACCGCGGGCCATAATTGCCCGCCTGCAAGTATTCACCCAGGGTCATCTGCGCGCTGATGCGTTGTTCCTGCAAATCCAGGGGCGCCTGGCGATTGAAACGCAGAATGTCGCGCAACATGCCCCAGAAACCCGGAGACAGGATATTGCTGCGCTGGGCGAACAGGCTGTTGAGGTTATTGCCGTTGTACTCGACGTTTTCCTCCGGGGCGCAGACCGAGAAGCTCATTTGGGTCGGCTTGAACGGCACGCCAATTTGCTGCAGCAGGCGGATGAAGTTGGGGTAGGTCCAGTCGTTGAACACGATAAAGCCGGTGTCCAGCGCGTACTGTGCGCCGTCGACGGTCACGTCTACCGTGTGGGTATGGCCGCCAATCCGGTCGGCGGCTTCGAACAGCGTGATGTCATGGCGGCGGCTGAGCAGATAGGCGCTGGTCAGCCCGGAAATTCCGCTGCCGATAATCGCGACTTTCACAGGTTGTCCTTGTGCGGCGGCGGGCTGCGCAGCATGCGTTTGCCGATGATCAGTTGCGCGCGGTTCGGCAGTTTCGACAGCGGCCACAGGGTGGCGATGAACAGGGCTGGGAAGGCGATCTCCAGTGGGCGTTTTTCAAGTTTGCCGAAGATATGCCGTGCGGCTTTGTCGGCCGGCCAGCTCAAGGGCATAGGGAAATCGTTGCGTTCGGTCAGTGGGGTGTCGACGAAACCGGGGCTCACTACCGTGACGTCGATGCCCTCGGGCGACAGGTCGATGCGCAGGGATTCGAACAAGTAGCGCAGGCCGGCCTTGGACGCGCCATAGGCTTCTGCGCGGGGCATCGGCAGGTAGGTGACGGCACTGGCGACCCCCACCAAATGCGGGGTTTGCCCGGCACGCAGCAGCGGCAGCGCGGCTTCGATGCAATAACTGCTGGCCAGCAGGTTGGTGCGCACCACGTGTTCGATAATCGAGGCATCGAACTGCTTGGCATCCACATATTCGCAGGTGCCGGCATTGAGGATCACGGTGTCCAGGGCGCCCCAGGTTTGCGCGATCTGTTCGCCGATTTCCCGTACCACCTGGCTGTTGGTCAAGTCGCCGGCGACCACCAGCACTTGCCCGGGGTAGCGTTGGGCCAGTTGTTCCAGTGGCGCCTTGGAGCGCGCACTCAGCGCCACCTGCGCACCACTGCCCAGCAGCTCTTCGGCCAATGCGGCACCGATGCCACTGCTTGCCCCTGTCAGCCAATAACGCCGTGGCGATTTCAGGCTCATGCCATTCTCCCTTTCAACCAACGGACCAGCCGGCCAAGGACCGGTAGGTGTTCGTAAAGCAGCGCGCCAGCATCAAAGTAATCGCGGTGCCGGTAAACCTTGTCGTGCCATAGCAGATGGGAGCAGCCCTCGACCTGAATCTGTCGGCCACCCTCCAGGCGCGGGTGGCAGAAACTCATGGTCCAGCGCAGGTAACCCTCGCCATCGGCCACGTGGTCGAAGGCGTGGAAGTCAAAACGCAGTTGCTCGACGTTGCTATAAAGCTCGGCGAAGTACGCTTGCAGCGCGCTGATACCGTGGACCTGATGCAGTGGGTCGGTAAACGATATGTCCTGGCTGTACAGGCTGTCGAGCAGGTGCAGGTTGTGCTTGTCCAGGCGGGCGAAGGACTGGGCGAACTGGCGCAGGAAGTCACTCATACACGCCTCCCACCGCCTGGCGTGAGGGCAGGGCACGAAAGGCCGCCAACGCACGCTCACGGGAATGTTTGAGGTCGACGATGGGCCGCGGGTAGTCGGCCACGCCAAACAGCCCGCCAACGGCGTCGGGGTTGTGTACTTCCTTCTTGTTCAAGCCCGCCAGTTGCGGCAGCCATTGCTTGATAAAGCGCCCTTCGCCGTCGAACTTTTCAGACTGGCTCAGCGGGCTGAAAATGCGGAAGTACGGCGCCGAGTCAGTGCCGGTGGACGAACTCCACTGCCAGCCGCCGTTGTTGGCCGCCAGATCGCCGTCGATCAAGTGCCGCATAAAAAAGCGCTCGCCTTCGCGCCAGTCGATCAGCAGGTTCTTGGTCAGGAACATCGCCACCACCATGCGCAGGCGGTTATGCATCCAGCCGGTTTCCAGCAGTTGGCGCATCGCGGCGTCGATGATCGGCAGGCCGGTGCGCGCCTCTTGCCAGGCTGCAAGGTCAGCGGGGGCATGGCGCCAGGCCACGGCTTCGGTTTCCGGGCGAAACGCACGGTGGCGCGACACCCGTGGGTAGCCCACCAGGATATGTTTATAGAACTCGCGCCACAGCAACTCGTTGATCCAGGTGATGGCGCCGATATCGCCGCTTTCGAATTCACCCTGGTTGCTTTGCAGCGCCGCATGCAGGCACTGGCGCGGCGAAACCACCCCGGCTGCGAGGTATGCCGACAGTTGGCTGGTGCCGGGCTTGGCCGGGTAGTCGCGCTCGTCCTTGTAGTAGCTGATCTGAGCGTCGGCAAACTGCTCAAGGCGCCGCTGTGCCTCGTCTTCACCGGCCGGCCAAAGTGCGCGCAGGGCGTCGCTGGGCGGGGCAAACCCCTTGACCTGCTCGGGAACCGCATCACTGGCCAATGGCAGCGCGGCCTGGGCCTTGGGGGTTGGCACTCGACGTGGCAGGGCGCTGTGCAGGCGGTTGTAGCAGACCTTGCGAAACTGGCTGAACACTTGGAAGTAGGTGCCCGTCTTGGTCAGCACGCTGCCGGGCTGGAACAGCAATTGGTCCAGATAGCGGTAAAAACCCAGGCCTTGGGCTTCCAGGGCCTGGGCCACGGCAGCGTCACGCCGGCTCTCGTGGATCCCGTACTCTTCGTTGACGTGCACGGTCTGGACCGACAACTCCTGGCACAACTGCAGCAATACCTGTGGGACTTGGTCCCACGTATCCGCGTGGCGGATCAGCAATGGGATATTCAGCTCACCCAGTGCCTGGCCCAGGCACTTGAGGTTGCGCAGCCAGAAGTCGATTTTGCACGGTGCGTCGTCATGGGCCAGCCATTGCCCAGGCGTGATCAAGTACACCGCCGCCGTCGGGCCACGCTGGCAGGCGGCCGCGAGGGCGGTGTTGTCATGCAGGCGCAGATCGCTGCGCAGCCAGATCAGGTGCATTTAAAGAAGCCCACGCTGGATCAGGAGTTGATGAGCCGACAACGGGTCTTCGGCCAGCAACAACTGAGGAATGTCTTGGGTTAATACCGCCAACTCGGCCTGGTGGATGCACACCGTTGGTCCGGCGATAAGGGTCGGGCAGTTGGTGCCGCTCAAGAGTTTCGGCAGGGCCGCCAGATGGATGGCCTTGCTTGAGTACAGCAGCACGGCGCGCGGCTGCAAATGCTCAACGGCCAAGGCCAGTTCGCCGTTGGGCAACGGCCAGTCGAAGACCTCCACCGGGCAATCGGCGCTGCTGGCCAGCCAGGCGCTCAGCCACAGGTGCGGCTCCAGCGGCAGGTCGGAATGATTGATCAACAGCAGCGGCGGGCCATTGAGCTGGCGATTGTTGTGATACATCCGCGCGCCAAATTTGCTGCGCAGCCAGGAGTGGAAAAACACCCGCTCCATCTGTGCGCCGAACTGGCCCTGCCAGCGCTGTTCCAGTTCCTTGAGCAGCGGCAACAACAGCTGCTCGCACAGCGTGCGCGGTGGGTAGAGGGCCATGGCCTGGTTGAACACATCGTCCACCCGGCGTTCGGCCAGTTGAGCGATTGCCTGCACCAGCGTCTGGCGCAGGCTCTGCCATTCGTTTTCGATGCTGTCGTCCACCGGCTGGGCGTTGTCGATCAACTGCTTGACCTGGCTGACCGGCACGCCACGGTTGAGCCAGGTCAGGATGGTCTGGATGCGCTGCACATGTTCGGCGTTGAACAGCCGGTGGCCCTTGGGGGTGCGCTGGGGCACGATCAAGCCATAGCGCCGCTCCCACGCGCGCAAAGTCACCGCGTTGACCCCGGTTTGGCGCGCCACTTCGCGAATCGGCAGCCAGCCTTGTTCCAGGGCCTGGGCCACGTCTTCGACGGGGGGGGTTGGGTGTTGCAGGGAAACATTCATGGGTTAGATCGCATTACGCAGGCTGAGATTTTCCGGATGGGGCTGCAGGTACGCCTGTTGCGCGATGTAGCGGTCCGGGTGTTGGCGAAAGTGATGTTTGAGCAGGGTCAGCGGCACCACCAGCGGCACGATGCCGTGACGGTATTGGCCGATCAGGGTCTGCATTTCTTGTTTGTCGTCGGCGCTGAGGGCTTGCTTGAGGTAGCCGCTGATGTGTTGCAGCACGTTGGAATGGGTGCCACGGGTCGCGCACTTTTTCAGTGCGCTCATCAGCTCAGTGAAATAGTCGCTAGCCAGGGCTTGCAGGTCGCAGCCCTTGCCCATGCTGCCCAGCAGATGACCCAGGCTCTTGTAGTGGGCCGGGCTGTGGGCCATCAGCAGGTATTTGTAGCGCGAGTGGAAGGCCAGCAGGCGGTGACGTGTCAAGCCCTCTGCCAGCAGTTGCTGCCAGGTGGCATACACAAACACCCGCGTCAGGAAATTTTCGCGCAGCACCGGGTCGTGCAGGCGACCGTCTTCTTCCACCGGCAGGTTGGGGTGGCGGGCACAGAAGGCCTGGGCATAGATGCCGCGCCCGCCGCCATCCACCGGGGTGCCGTTGTCGCGGTAGACCTTGACCCGTTCCAGGCCACAGGACGGCGACTTCTGCATGAAGATGTAGCCGCACAGGTCGGTATGCTCGGCGGCCATTTGTTGACCATAGGCGTCCAGGGGCGCGGTTACATTCAATTCACGGTGCACAGTGCCCACGGCCTGCGGTTGCTGCGGATCGCCCACCAGGCGAATCGGCTCGCGGGGGATGCCCAGGCCAATGGCGACTTCGGGGCACAACGGCACGAAGTCAAAGTATTCACCGAGTGTCTGGCTGCACAGGGGGGATTGCTTGTGCCCGCCGTTGAAGCGCACGTTTTCGCCAAGCAGGCAGGCGCTGATGGCGATCTTGGGTTTGCCGGTGGCGGACACAGGGGTGGACATGGCAAAACCTCTACAAGATTCCTGTACAGAATTTAATTTCTGTACAACTTAATCTCATCATAGGTCTGAGGCTGTACAAGTCAAATTATTTGTACAGGTTTTTACGTCCAGCCGATTTTCCAGCGCTCGGCATCTTGCAGGCTTTGCCAGGCCAGGCGCTCTGAACGGCGGGTGAGGACGGCTTGCAGTTCAATCTCCAGCACGCTGCCTTCGTCATCGCGAAACAATTCGGTGACCAGGAAATGTTTTTCCTTGTGCCGAGGTTGCGTGGCTGTCCATTTCGAGAGCAGCAATTTCGCCGGGTTGATGCGGTTCATTGCAGGTGTTCGAGCAGGCGCCGCGCCGCTTCCTGGCCGCTGAGCCACGCGCCTTCGACCCTGCCGGACAGGCACCAGTCGCCACACACGTACAACCCCAGGTCGGCGTCCGCCAGCACGCCCCATTCATGGCTGCCAGCCGGGCGGGCGTACAGCCAGCGGTGGGCGAGGCTGAAGGAGGGCGCCGGCATGCTGCAGTGCAGCAATTCGGCAAAGGCGCCGTGCAGCAATTCAATAATGGCGTCCTTGGGCAGGTCCAGGTGCTTTTTACTCCAGGCACTGCTGGCATGCAGGATCCAGGTGTCGGGCGTAGCATCGCGCCCGGGTTTGCTGCGGTTGCGGGCCAGCCAATCCAGGGGGCTGTCCTGTACAAAGCAACCTTCCATCGGTGTATCCAGCGGCGTGTCGAAGGCCAGGGCGATGGCCCAGGTCGGGTCCATTTTCACCCCGGCGGCAGTGCTCGCCAGTTTCGGCGCTGCCGCCAGCAGAGCGGTGGCCTGGTGCGCCGGGGTGGCGATGATCACGTGGCTGAAGGGGCCGTGGTTGCCGCCATCGGCGTCCAGCAGGTTCCAGTGTTGCTGGCCCTGGAACACTTCGGTGATACGGCAGCCAAACTCCACCGGCAGGTCATCGAGCAGGGCGCGGGTGATGGCGCTCATACGCGGGGTGCCGACCCAGCGGGTCTGTTCGTCCGGGGAGGGGCTCAGTTGGCCGGATTGGCAATTGTAGAGTTGCGGCTCCCACTCGGCAGCCCAGCCATTGGCTTGCCAGCGTTGGACTTCATTGACGAAACGTCGGTCGCGCGCGGTGAAATACTGCGCGCCCAAGTCCAGTGCACCGGCTTCGCTGCGCTTGCTGGACATGCGCCCGCCACTGCCGCGGCTTTTATCGAAGAGTTGTACAACGTGCCCGGCATCTTTTAGCGCTCGGGCGGCCGAAAGTCCGGCGATGCCGGTACCGATGATCGCGATAGGAACAGTCATGGGAGGCCTCGTTTTACCGTTGGGTACAGACTACGCCGACACCAATAGCTGTACAATATTGTTTTTTGGTATAAGTTTCGGCATGCCTGAATGTGTCGCGTGACCTATGGTTAAACCTAGGTTGCGCCGATTAAAAAGATCCCTGCTTATAAAATAGACCAGCGACGCTCGGCCAACGTTACAGGAGGAAGATCTCATGCACATTTTGCTGACCGGCGGTACGGGTCTGATCGGCCGCCAGCTCTGCCAACACTGGAGCGCCCAGGGGCATCGGTTGACGGTCTGGAGCCGCAACCCCACTCAGGTCGCCGCGCTGTGCGGTGCGCAAGTGCAGGGCGTCGCCCGTTTGCAGGATGTAACGCAGCCGGTGGATGCGGTGATCAACCTGGCCGGCGCGCCGATTGCCGACCGCCTCTGGACCCACAAACGCAAGGCGTTGCTGTGGAGCAGCCGGATCAGCCTGACGGAAACCCTGCTGGCCTGGCTCGAGGGCCTGGCAGTCAAACCTGCGGTATTGATCAGCGGCTCGGCGGTGGGTTGGTACGGCGATGGCGGTGAGCGTGAGCTGACCGAAGCCAGCGGCCCGGTGCAGGACGATTTCCCCAGCCAGTTATGCATCGCCTGGGAAGAAACCGCCCAGCGTGCCGAAGCTTTTGGCTTGCGGGTGGTGCTGGTGCGTACTGGCTTGGTGCTAGCGGCTGAGGGCGGCTTTTTGTCGCGGCTGTTGCTGCCCTTCAAGCTGGCGCTGGGCGGGCCTATCGGCAATGGTCGGCAGTGGATGCCGTGGGTGCATATCAAGGATCAAATCGCCCTGATTGATTTTCTTCTGCATAAACCTGACGCCAGCGGTCCTTATAATGCCTGCGCGCCACAGCCGGTGCGTAACCGCGAGTTCGCCAAGACCCTGGGCCAGGTCCTGCACCGCCCGGCGTTCATGCCCATGCCGGCGTTTGCCCTGCGGCTGGGGCTGGGCGAGTTGTCCGGGTTATTGCTGGGGGGGCAGAGGGCAGTACCCGAGCGGCTGTTGGCTGCCGGTTTCATTTTTCAGTTCACTGATTTGCACGCGGCCCTGGACGACTTGTCCAGCCGCCTCTAGAGATAGGATGTTGCATGACGGATCACGCGTTGTTACTGGTCAACCTGGGTTCACCGGCGTCCACTTCGGTGGCCGATGTGCGCAGCTACCTCAATCAGTTTTTGATGGACCCCTATGTGATTGACCTGCCGTGGCCGGTCCGGCGCTTGCTGGTGTCGCTGATCCTGATCAAGCGCCCCGCGCAGTCGGCCCATGCCTACGCCTCGATCTGGTGGGACGAAGGCTCGCCGCTGGTAGTCCTCAGTCGCCGCCTGCAGCAGCAGATGACCGCCCAGTGGACGCAGGGTCCGGTGGAGCTGGCGATGCGCTATGGCGAACCCTCGATCGAAAGTGTACTCACCCGCCTGGCCGGGCAGGGCATCAGCAAGGTCACGCTGGCGCCGCTGTATCCGCAATTTGCCGACAGCACCGTGACCACGGTGATTGAAGAAGCGCGACGGGTGGTGCGGGATAAGCAACTCGACCTGCAGTTCTCGATCCTGCAACCGTTCTACGACCAGCCGGAATACCTCGACGCCCTGGTGGCCAGTGCCAGGCCGCACTTGCAGCAGGATTACGATCACCTGCTGTTCAGCTTCCATGGCCTGCCGGAACGGCACCTGAACAAACTCAACCCTGGGCATTCGCTTGAAGGCAGTGGTGACTGCTGCGCCAATGCCTCGCCCGAGGTGCGCACGACGTGTTATCGCGGGCAGTGCTTCAGCGTCGCCCGTGACTTTGCTGCGCGCATGGGCCTACCGGACGATAAATGGTCGGTGGCGTTCCAGTCGCGCCTGGGCCGGGCGAAGTGGATCGAACCCTACACCGAGGCACGCCTGGAGGCATTGGCCCAGCAAGGGGTGAAGAAGTTGTTGGTGATGTGCCCGGCGTTTGTCGCCGATTGCATCGAGACCCTGGAAGAGATCGGTGATCGCGGGCTGGAGCAGTTCCGCGAAGCCGGGGGCGAGGAGTTGGTGTTGGTGCCGTGCCTCAATGATGATCCGCAATGGGCGGTGGCGCTCAACACCTTGTGCGAAAGAGCGCCTGTCAGCCTTTAGCGTGGCAGCGGGCTGGTGTGGGAGCTGATGTGGAAGCTGGCTCCCACCCAAGCCAGCCCCTGCACAAGCCAGCTCCCAGATGGGTTCACTGGGGGTTATTCGTGGTGCGGTTGGCCGAGGAAGGTCAGTGAGCTGAACAGCGCACGGGTCTGGATCTCGCTATCGCCTTGGACCGGTACTTCCACCTGCGCCGCAATCACATTCAACGCCTCGTTGCGCACCAGTACCTGGGCCCGGCCATCCTTGTCGGTCTCGGTGCTCAAGGTGTTCGGCGCGCTGCGGTAGTCGCCAATCAACTTGATCCCCGCTGCAGGCTTGCCATCGATCAACACTCGCACCGGCAGGGATTTGCCAGGGCCAACGGTGAGCGGATCGACCTCGGGCACGATCACCATCCTCAATTGATCCAGCTTGGGCAACTTGGCCCCGGCCTGATAGATCGCCAGGCTGTACTTAAGGGCCTGGGTGGTTTCGAGGGCGCCGGGTACTTGGCTGCGGCCCTTGTTCACCCACTTCTTGTCCGGGGTTTGCGACCACAAGCCATTATCAAACGCCACCGCCAGCACCGCAGGCGGCTTGAGCGGTTGCAGGCGCGCCTGGTCGTCCAGGCGTTGCACCGTCACCGGGATCATCCGGCCACTGGGGTCATAGGCCCAGGCACCGCTGACCTTTTTCGCCTTGAAGGCTTCGTCTTCGGCACCGTGGCCATAGACCACCTCGATATGGCCCCGGCGTTGCTCGGTCCACAGGCCATGGGCCGAGACCTGGGTGGCGAACAGCAGACCGAGCACGGCCAATGATTTGAGCGCTTGCATGGGGACGTCCTTTTACAGGTTGAGGGTCAGGCTGACGGTGAAGTTGCGCGGCTCTCCGGGGTTGACCCAGTAGTTGCTGTAGGAGCGCTCGTAGTACTTTTCGTCGAACAGGTTGTTGAGATTCAGGCCCACGGTGACGTTATCGCTGGCTTTGTAATGGGCCAGCAGGTCGACGGTGTGGTAGGCCGGCAACTCGAAGCTTTTGCCAGCCTCGCCCGAACGGTCGCCGACATAAGTAAACGCCGCGCCCACGTCAGAGCCGCGCAGGGCGCCATCCTGGAACTCATACACGCCCAACAGGCTGCCACTGCGCTTGGCCACGCCGAGAATGCGGCTGCCGGTGGGCACGTCTTGGTCGCCCTTGGTTACTTCTGCGTCGATGTAGGCAAAGGCGCCAATCACCCGTACGGCGTCAGTCAGTTGCCCGGTCAATTGCAGGTCGAAACCCTGGCTGCGGGCCTTGCCGATGGCGCGCTTGGTGTCGGTGGCCGGGTCCGTGGCCAGGGTGTTTTCCTTCTCGATATGGAAGGCGGCGAGGGTGGTGCTCAGGCGGTCGTCGAACAGCTCGCTCTTGATGCCCACTTCATAACCGACGCCTTCCTCGGGCTTGAGGAAATTGCCGGCGGCATCCAGCTCACTTTGTGGTTTGAACGAGGTGGAGGCGTTGGCAAACAGGCCCACTTGCGGGGTCAGTTGGTACAACAGGCCGGCCCGCTGCGTCATGACGTCGTGGGTTTTCTGGGTCTTGGCCCCGTTACGGGTGAAGTCCTCTGAACGTTGCTCTACGTGCTCCAGGCGCATGCCAACCACACCGCGCAGGCGCTCGGTAAAGACGATCTGGTCTTGCAGGTTCAGCGCCTGGCTTTTCACCTGGGTGAAAAAATCAGTGCCCGAGCGCTGGCCATTGGGCTTGGGCTGGCCATAGACCGGCCGGTAGATATCAATCGGGTAACTGCCGGCGATGGCGGTCACCCGTTCTTTCTTGCGGTAGTCCTCGTACTCGGTGCCGATCAGCAGTTCATGCTGCCAACTGCCCACCTCGAACAGGCCGCGCAGTTCCAGTTGGGTGATGCTGTCATGCCACCCCATCGAGCGTTGGCGGTAGCGGCGGTTGACGGTATGGCCATCGGCATTCAGCGCACGGCTCTCCGAGGCTTCGCCCCACAGGCTGCCCTGTTTGTAATGGCTGGCCAGGCGCAGCTTCCAGGCATCGTTCAAGTGATGCTCGAGGGTGGCTTGCAGACGGTTGTTGTGGTTGTCGATATCGCCGTCGTTGGGCTCGCCAAGGAAGGTCGAGCGCGACATGCCGCTCCAACGGTTGTTGGGGGCCACGATGCCCCGGTCGAAGGTCGAACTGTGGCGCACGAACTCACTCTCCACCAGCAGGCTGGTGTCCGGGTCCAGTTGCCAGCTGAAGGAGGGCGCAACAAACACCCGCTTGCTCTGCACGTGATCGCGGAAGCTGTGGTTGTCTTCCACCGCCAGGTTGACCCGCGATAACACCTGGCCTTCGCTGTCCAGCGGGGTGTTGATATCGACGGCGGTGCGGTAGCGATCCCAACTGCCGGCGCTGGTCTGTACGGTGGTGAAGGCTTCGGCTTGGGGTTTCTTGGTGACGATGTTTACGGTACCGCCGGGATCGCCACGGCCATACAGGCTGGCGGCGGGGCCCTTGAGCACTTCAATGCGTTCGATATTGGCCGTGTCCGGCGTACTGGGGTAGCCGCGGTTGGCGCTGAAACCGTCCTGGTAGAACTGTGAGGTGGTGAAGCCGCGAATGCTGTACTCGTAAAGGGTCAGGCCGCCGAAGTTGTTCTGCTTGGACACGCCGCCGGCAAACTCCAGGGCGCGCTCGACGTTGTTGCTGCCCAGGTCCTTGAGCACTGTGGCGGGAATCACACTGATCGATTGTGGGATATCGCGCAGGGCCGTGTCGGTCTTGGTCGCGCTGGCCGAGCGGGTCGCGCGGTAGCCCTGGACCGGGCCGGTGGCGGATTCATACGCCTCGCCGGTGATGCTGGTGGTGCCCAACTCAAGGGTGTTGGTGTCTTCTGCAAACACCGGGTCCACCAGCAATCCCAACGCGAGACCGGCCAGGGGCGCAAACTTTCGAGACGTCATGGTCTAACATTCCAATATCAGTATTGAAATAATATAACATGACTGTTGAGAGTGTATCTCTTTAAGATCGCCCTTTATTCTTGCTCTTTAACCGGTGCTGGCGGCGGCCGCAGCCCCACTTCGGCCAGGAGTTTGATCTCTTTGCCGTTGCGCATGACCTGGATCGCGACCTTTTCCGTAGGCTTGATCCGCGCCACCTGGTTCATCGAACGACGGCCATCGCCAGCCGGCTCGCCGTCGATGCTGAGGATCACATCGCCCACCTGCATCCCGGCTTTTTCCGCTGGACCGCCGCGCAGGATGCCGGCAATGACAATGCCTGGGCGCCCGGTCAGGCCAAAGGACTCCGACAGCTCCTTGGTCAGCGGCTGCACTTCAATCCCCAGCCAGCCACGGATCACCTGGCCGTGCTCGATGATCGACTTCATCACTTCCATCGCCAGCTTTACCGGGATCGCGAAACCAATGCCTTGGGAGCCACCGGACTTGGAGAAAATCGCGGTGTTGATGCCCGTCAGGTTGCCGCTGGCATCCACCAGCGCGCCGCCGGAGTTGCCTGGGTTGATTGCTGCGTCGGTCTGGATAAAGTCTTCGTAGCTGTTGAGGCCCAACTGATTACGCCCGGTGGCGCTGATGATGCCCATGGTCACGGTCTGGCCGACGCCGAACGGGTTGCCGATGGCCAGCGCCACATCGCCGACGCGCAGGCCTTCGGAGCGGCCGATGGTAATGGAGGGCAGGTTCTTCAGGTCGATTTTCAGCACCGCAAGGTCGGTTTCCGGGTCGCTGCCCACCACCCGCGCCAGGGTTTCGCGGCCATCGCGAAGGGCCACCACAATCTGGTCGGCGCCGGTGCTCACATGGTTGTTGGTCAGGATGTAGCCTTCCGGGCTCATGATCACCCCGGAGCCGAGGCTCGATTCCATGCGGCGCTGCTTGGGCGAGTTGTCACCGAAAAAGCGCCGGAACTGTGGGTCTTCAAACAGCGGATGCGCCGGTTTATTGATGACTTTGGTGGTGTACAGGTTGACCACCGCAGGCGCCGCGACCACTACCGCATCGGCGTAGGTCACCGGGCCCTGTTGCACCGCGCTGGTTTGCGGCGCCTGTTGCAGGTTGACGTCCAGGCTTGGCAGGCCGACCCATTGCGGATAACGCTGAATAATCAGCATCGCGATCAGCACGCCGGCCAACAATGGCCATCCAAAAAAACGCAGCGCCTTGAGCATCAAGTAAGTCCTGACAGGTTGCAGGGGGCGCGGGAGCGCCCATAATGTCGCGCATTATACGAGGCCGCGAGCGCCTCTGAACGGGATATTTAGGAGTCTTTTATGGCCGTCGCCCTGAGCACCCTGGTTGAAGAAGCAGATCGCTACTTGAACAGCGCGAAAATTGCCGATTACTGCCCCAATGGCCTGCAGGTCGAAGGGCGGCCGCAGGTGTTGCGTATTGTCAGTGGCGTGACTGCCAGCCAGGCGCTGCTCGATGCAGCCGTCGAGGCCAAGGCCGACCTGGTGCTGGTGCATCACGGCTATTTCTGGAAAGGCGAAAGCCCGTGCATCACCGGCATGAAGCAGCGCCGCCTCAAGACCCTGCTCAAGCACGACATCAGCCTGCTGGCCTACCACCTGCCGCTGGACCTGCACCCGGAAGTGGGCAACAACGTGCAATTGGCCCGTCAGTTGGACATCACCGTCGAAGGCCCGCTGGACCCGGACAACCTCAAGGTTGTGGGCCTCGTGGGCTCCCTGGCCGAGCCGCTGTCGGCGCGCGATTTCGCCCGTCGTGTGCAGGAAGCCATGGGCCGCGAGCCGCTGCTGATCGAAGGCAGCGCGATGATCCGCCGCGTGGGCTGGTGCACCGGCGGCGGTCAGGGCTACATCGACCAGGCCGTGGCGGCCGGAGTCGACTTGTACCTGAGCGGCGAAGCTTCAGAGCAGACGTTCCACAGCGCCCGTGAAAACGACATCAGCTTCATCGCCGCCGGCCATCACGCCACCGAGCGTTACGGCGTGCAGGCCCTGGGCGACTACCTGGCCCGGCGCTTTGCCCTGGAACACCTGTTCATCGACTGCCCCAACCCGATCTAAGCCTCCATTGCGTCCACTGTAGGAGCCGGCTTGCCGGCGATGAGGCCCTTGAGTCATGCGTTGATTTCAAGGACGCCATCGCCGGCAAGGCGGCTCCTACGGGGCGATGTACGGCCAAACGAGGCGGTATATCCATATACCGTTTCGATCTAGCTGGCTCCCTGAATAGAAGAAGGTGCTGTGCTAGCATGCCCCGCTCGAACACGGCCCGCAGGCCGTCCAAAAAGAATCGTTTTTCCGTGAGTAGCCATGGTCGACAAACTGACGCATCTGAAACAGCTGGAGGCGGAGAGCATCCACATCATCCGTGAGGTTGCCGCCGAGTTCGACAACCCGGTAATGCTCTACTCCATCGGCAAAGACTCCGCCGTGATGCTGCATCTGGCGCGCAAGGCATTCTTCCCGGGCAAGCTGCCGTTTCCGGTGATGCATGTGGACACCCAGTGGAAATTCCAGGAGATGTACAAATTCCGCGACCGCATGGTCGAGGAACTGGGCCTGGAACTGATCACCCACGTCAACCCGGATGGCGTCGCGCAGGGCATTAACCCGTTCACCCACGGCAGCGCCAAGCACACCGACATCATGAAGACCGAAGGCCTCAAGCAGGCCTTGGACAAGTATGGTTTCGACGCAGCATTCGGCGGCGCCCGTCGCGATGAAGAGAAATCCCGTGCCAAAGAGCGCGTGTACTCGTTCCGCGACAGCAAGCATCGCTGGGACCCGAAAAACCAGCGCCCGGAGCTGTGGAACGTCTACAACGGCAACGTCAACAAGGGCGAGTCGATCCGCGTGTTCCCGCTGTCCAACTGGACCGAACTGGATATCTGGCAGTACATCTACCTCGAAGGCATCCCCATCGTGCCACTGTACTTCGCCGCCGAACGGGAAGTGATCGAGAAGAACGGTACGCTGATCATGATCGACGACGAGCGCATCCTCGAGCACCTGTCCGACGAAGACAAAGCCCGTATCGTCAAAAAGAAAGTACGTTTCCGTACCCTTGGCTGCTACCCGTTGACGGGCGCGGTGGAGTCCGAAGCCGAGACGCTGACGGACATCATCCAGGAAATGCTCCTGACGCGAACTTCCGAGCGCCAGGGCCGTGTCATCGACCACGATGGCGCCGGCTCCATGGAAGACAAAAAACGTCAGGGTTATTTCTAAGGGGTTGTCATGTCGCACGTATCTGATTTGATCAGCGAGGACATCCTCGCTTACCTGGGCCAGCACGAACGCAAGGAAATGCTGCGCTTTCTGACCTGTGGCAACGTCGATGACGGCAAGAGCACCCTGATCGGGCGCCTGCTGCACGACTCGAAGATGATCTACGAAGATCATCTGGAAGCCATCACCCGCGATTCGAAGAAAGTCGGCACCACCGGTGACGACATCGACCTGGCATTGCTGGTCGACGGCCTGCAGGCCGAGCGTGAGCAGGGCATCACCATCGATGTGGCCTACCGCTATTTCTCCACCGCCAAGCGCAAGTTCATCATCGCCGACACCCCTGGCCATGAGCAGTACACCCGCAACATGGCCACCGGTGCTTCCACCTGTGACCTGGCGATCATCCTGGTGGATGCGCGCTACGGCGTACAGACCCAGACCCGTCGCCACAGCTTTATTGCTTCGCTGTTGGGCATCAAGCACATCGTCATCGCGATCAACAAGATGGACCTCAACGGTTTCGACGAGAGCATTTTCGAATCGATCAAGGCCGACTACCTGAAGTTTGCCGATGGCATCGCGTTCAAGCCGAGCACCATGGCCTTTGTGCCGATGTCGGCGCTCAAGGGCGACAACGTGGTGAACAAGAGCGAGCGTTCGCCCTGGTACACCGGCCAGTCGCTAATGGAGATCCTCGAAACCGTCGAGATTGCCAACGACCGCAACTACACCGACCTGCGGTTCCCGGTGCAGTACGTCAACCGTCCGAACCTGAATTTCCGTGGTTTCGCCGGCACCCTGGCCAGCGGCATCGTGCACAAGGGCGACGAAGTCGTGGTGCTGCCGTCGGGCAAGAGCAGCCGCGTCAAATCCATCGTCACCTTCGAAGGTGAACTGGAACACGCAGGCCCAGGCCAGGCCGTGACCCTGACCATGGAAGACGAGATCGACATCTCCCGTGGCGACCTGCTGGTGCATGCCGACAACGTGCCGCAAGTCACCGACGCCTTCGACGCCATGCTGGTGTGGATGGCCGAGGAGCCGATGCTGCCGGGCAAGAAATACGACATCAAGCGCGCCACCAGCTACGTGCCGGGTTCCATCACCAGCATTGTGCATCGTGTGGATGTGAACACGCTCGAAGAAGGCCCGGCCAGTGCCTTGCAGTTGAACGAGATCGGCCGGGTCAAGGTCAGCCTCGATGCGGCCATCGCCCTGGACGGTTACGCCAGCAACCGCACCACCGGCGCCTTTATTGTGATTGACCGGTTGACTAACGGCACCGTGGCAGCGGGCATGATTATCGCGCCGCCGGTCAGCCATGGCAGCGCAGCGCAGCACGGCAAGTTGGCCCACGTGGCCACCGAAGAACGCGCCCAGCGTTTCGGCCAGCAGCCAGCCACCGTGTTGTTCAGTGGCCTGTCGGGTGCTGGCAAGAGCACCCTGGCCTATGCGGTCGAGCGCAAGTTGTTCGATATGGGGCGTGCGGTGTTTGTGCTCGATGGGCAGAACCTGCGCCATGACCTCAATAAAGGTCTGCCGCAGGATCGTGCCGGGCGTACCGAGAACTGGCGTCGTGCTGCCCACGTGGCGCGTCAGTTCAACGAAGCCGGCTTGCTGACCCTGGCGGCCTTTGTGGCGCCGGACGCCGAAGGCCGTGAACAGGCCAAGGCGTTGATCGGCAGTGATCGTTTGCTCACCGTATACGTGCAGGCATCGCCGCTGGTATGTGCCGAGCGTGACCCGCAAGGCCTGTACGCTGCCGGTGGGGATAACATCCCTGGCGAGTCGTTCCCCTACGACGTGCCGTTGAATGCCGACCTGGTGATCGACACCCAGGCCCTGTCGTTGGAAGACAGCGTCAAGCAAGTGCTGGAACTGTTGCGTCAGCGCGGCGCGATCTAAACCTCGCCTCCATAAAAAGCCCGCCACCGATCACTCGGTGGCGGGCTTTTTTTCACACTTTAAAGGTCAACACCGTCAATGTGGGAGCTGGCTTGCCTGCGATTGCAGGAGGCAGGCAATGCACTTACCTCTGACAGACCGCTATCGCAGGCAAGCCAGCTCCCACATCGTGATCACCTATTGCCTGGGTACTCGATGTGAAGTCGGCTCAGCAGAGCATCCTTGTCTTCCCATAACTGGTTGATCCAGCCCTGGAACGCCAGCCGATACTCCCCATCCTGCTCATAATTCTTGCCAATGAACTCGGCCGGGATCTGCACCTCTTCAAACTGCACAACCACGTCTTTGACATTGCCGCACAGCAAGTCCCAGTACCCCGGACGCCCGCCAGGGTAGTGGATCGTCACGTTCACCAATGACTTCAACTGCTCGCCCATGGCATCCAGCACAAACGCAATGCCACCGGCCTTGGGCTTGAGCAGGTAACGAAACGGCGACTGCTGCTGCGCATGTTTGCCTGGGGTAAAGCGTGTGCCTTCGGCAAAGTTGAAAATGCCCACCGGGTTGTCACGGAACTTTGCACAGGTCTTGCGGGTGGTTGCCAGGTCCTTGCCTTTCTTCTCCGGGTGTTTTTCCAGGTAAGCCTTGGTGTAGCGCTTCATGAAGGGGAAGCCCAGCGCCCACCAGGCCAGGCCAATCACCGGCACCCAGATCAGTTCCTGTTTGAGGAAAAACTTCAGCGGGCGGATCCGCCGGTTGAGCACGTACTGCAACACCATGATATCGACCCAGCTCTGGTGGTTGCTGGTCACCAGGTACGAGTGCTGGTAGTCCAGGCCTTCCAGGCCCTTGATGTGCCAGCGTGTGCGGCGCACCAGGTTCATCCAGGTGTTGTTATTGCTGATCCAGGCCTCGTGGGTCTGGTTCATCAGCCATTCGCTGAAGCGCTTGGCGAACGGCAGCGCCTTGAACAACGCGACGATAAACAGGAATGAACACAACAGGATGGTGTTCAACGCCAACAGCAGCGAGGCGATCACCCCGCGCAGGGGGGCAGGCAGAAAGTCCAGCATTTAGGCATCCATAGGTCGGTTGGCGGCTTGAATCGCGGTCAGGGCGATGGTGTAGACGATGTCATCTACCTGGGCCCCACGGGGCAGGTCGTTCACGGGTTTGCGCAGGCCTTGCAGCATCGGGCCGAGGCTGACGCAATCGGCACTGCGCTGCACCGCCTTGTGGGTGGTGTTGCCGGTATTGAGGTCGGGGAACACAAAGACCGTGGCCTTGCCCGCCACCAGGCTGTTGGGCGCCAGTTGCCGGGCGACGTTTTCGTTGGCCGCAGCGTCGTACTGCAACGGGCCGTCGATCAGCAGCGAGCTTTGCTGTTCGTGGGCCAACAAGGTGGCCTCGCGGACTTTTTCCACTTCCTCGCCACTGGCCGAGTCACCGCTGGAATAGCTGATCATCGCCACGCGCGGGGTAATGCCGAAGGCAGCGGCCGAGTCGGCGCTTTGCAGGGCGATTTCCGCCAGCTCCGCGGCGCTGGGGTGCGGGTTCATCACGCAGTCGCCGTAGACCAGCACCTGCTCGGGAAACAGCATGAAAAACACCGACGACACCAGGGTGCAACCCGGCGCCGTTTTAATCAGCTGCAATGCAGGGCGGATGGTATTGGCGGTGGAGTGGATCACCCCGGACACCAGCCCATCCACCTCATCCAGCGCCAGCATCATGGTAGCGATCACCACGGTGTCTTCCAGTTGCTGCTCGGCCATCGGCGCGTTGAGGCTTTTGCTCTTGCGCAGCGCCACCATCGGCTCGACGTAGCGCTGGCGGATCAGGTCCGGGTCAAGAATTTCCAGGCCTTCGGGCAGTTCGATGCCATGGGCGCGGGCGACGGCCTCGACGTCGGCCGGCTTGGCCAGCAGCACGCAACGGGCAATGCCGCGGGCCTGGCAGATGGCGGCGGCTTGCACGGTCAACGGCTCGCTGCCTTCGGGCAGCACGATGCGCTTGTTGGCGGCCTGGGCGCGCTGGATCAACTGGTAGCGGAACACCGCCGGCGACAGGCGCATCTCCCGTGGTGTACCGCAACGCTGGTGCAGCCAGCGCGCATCCAGGTGACTGGCGACGAAATCGGTGATGATCTCCGCACGTTCGCGGTCATCAATCGGGATTTCCTTGTTCAGGCTGTTGAGCTGGTTGGCGGTGTCATAGGACCCGGTGCTCACCGACAGCACCGGCAACCCGGCCTGGAATGCACCACGGCACAGGTCCATGATCCGTGGGTCAGGCAGGGTGTCGCTGGTCAGCAGCAGGCCGGCCAAAGGTACGCCGTTGATCGCGGCCAGGCTGACGGCGAGGATGATGTCGTCGCGATCCCCCGGTGTCACCACCAGCACGCCGGGCTTGAGCAGCTCCACGGTGTTGCGCATGGTGCGCGCGCAGATGATGATTTTGCTCATGCGCCGGGTTTCATAGTCGCCTGCGTTGAGCACTTGCGCGCCCATCAGGTCCGCCACGTCACGGGTGCGCGGGGCGTTGAGCTCGGGCTGGAACGGAATGCAGCCGAGCAGGCGGAAATCGCCACTGCGTAGCAGCGGCGAATGCTCCTTGAGACGGGCGGCGAAGGCCTCCATGCTCTCGTCGGTCTGCACCTTGTTGAGAATCACGCCGAGCACTTTCGGGTCTTTCGGGCCACCGAACAGTTGCGCCTGCAATTCCACACGCCCGGACAGTTCGGTCAGCACTTCGTTTTCCGGGGCCGAGACCAGGATGACTTCGGCATCCAGGCTTTTTGCCAGGTGCAGGTTGACCCGTGCCGCATAGCTGGCGCTGCGGGTCGGCACCATGCCCTCGACAATCAGCACGTCCTTGCCCACGGCGGCCTGTTGGTAAAGGGTGATGATCTCTTCGAGCAATTCATCCAACTGGCCATCGCCGAGCATCCGCTCGACATGGGCCAGGCCCAGTGGCTGCGGTGGTTTCAGACCATGGGTACGGGCCACCAGCTCGGTGGAGCGCTCAGGCCCGGTGTCGCCGGGATGGGGCTGGGCAATGGGCTTGAAAAACCCGACTTTCAGCCCGGCCCGCTCAAGGGTACGCACCAGCCCAAGGCTGATGGAGGTCAGACCCACACCAAAGTCGGTGGGCGCGATAAAAAAAGTCTGCATGCGAATTCTCTGAAGGTGCATGGCTTAGGTGGTGCGCTATGGCTGCGCGCCGACCGGGAATCAGCTGCCAAGGGTATCGTTATCCGGGCGCTGCGCACACCAGCCACAGGCAAAGGGCTGGCCTATTTTTGCCAGGCGTTGCGCCGCATCCAGCACCCAGCCCCGGGATTGCCAGGGCGGTTGGTGCCGTAGGTGCTGCGTATGGCCGCAGGACAGCGTGGCGACCCAGTGGCCGTCCGCGTCCTGATGAAATCCGACGACCGTCGAGTCACTGGATCGACTCCGTCTGTCCGGGTTGTGTTCGCTTTCGGGCAAATCCTTGTTTAGACTTGTCCGTTCTTCATTCTTATGCAAAAGGTCTCGCCCCATGCCGATCGCCGCCAACAAGGCTGTCTCCATTGACTATACCCTGACCAACGACGCTGGTGAGGTCATCGACAGCTCCGCCGGCGGCGCGCCGCTGGTCTACCTGCAAGGCGCAGGTAACATCATCCCGGGCCTGGAAAAGGCCCTGGAAGGCAAAGAGGTTGGTGATGAGCTGACCGTTGCCATCGAACCTGAAGATGCCTATGGCGAGTACTCGGCCGAACTGGTCAGCACCCTGAACCGCAGCATGTTCGAAGGCGTCGACGAACTGGAAGTGGGCATGCAGTTCCACGCCTCCGCGCCGGACGGCCAGATGCAGATCGTGACCATCCGCGACCTGGATGGCGACGACGTCACCGTCGACGGCAACCACCCGCTGGCCGGCCAGCGCCTGAACTTCCAGGTCAAGATCGTTGCCATCCGCGACGCATCCCAGGAAGAAGTGGCTCACGGCCACGTGCACGGCGAAGGTGGTCACCACCATTGATTGACGGGCTACGGCCGGTCAGTTGAAAAGAAAGGCGCCTTCGGGCGCCTTTTTTGATTGGCGGCTATTCTTGCCGACTTGGCGGCTGTAATCTCGAAATGCCGTTAACCAGAATATGGGAAACCTGGAGTGTGTCATGAGTGCTTTCCACGACCTTAAACTCAAAGCCCTGGATGGTCAGGAGCTGCCTCTGGCGCCCTATAAAGGGCAAGTCGTGCTGGTGGTCAATGTCGCCTCCAAATGTGGGCTGACCCCGCAATATGCGGCGCTGGAAAACCTCTACCAGCTATACAAGGATCAGGGGTTTACCGTGCTGGGCCTGCCGTGCAATCAGTTTGCTGGCCAGGAGCCGGGAACGGAGGAAGAAATCCGCGAGTTTTGCAGCCTCAACTACGGGGTGACCTTTCCATTGGGCAGCAAGCTGGATGTGAACGGCCCCGAGCGCCATCAGTTGTATCGCTTGCTCGCGGGCGAGGGCGCCGAGTTTCCCGGGGACATCACCTGGAATTTCGAGAAGTTCCTGTTGGGCAAGGATGGGCGGGTTTTGGCGCGTTTCTCCCCGCGCACTGCGCCAGATGACCCGACGATCATCCAAGCCATCGAAAAAGCCCTGGCCTGATCCATGTAGGAGCCGGCTTGCCGGGTCCTGCAATGTGTTGTGTAGCTCCCGGCTTTTGCATGTTAATCACTGAAATCAATAGTGCTACCCAGCACCGCCCGCACTCCATATTATCCGCATCATAAAATCCCTCTCGTGCGGAGTGCTCCCATGCCTGTCCAAGCCTTGTTCAAACCTTTCCAGCTCGGTGCCCTGCAACTGCCGTCCCGTGTGGTCATGGCGCCGATGACCCGCTCGTTTTCCCCGGGTGGCGTACCCAATTCCAAAGTGATCGAGTACTACCGTCGCCGCGCCGGGGCCGGCGTAGGCCTGATCATCACCGAAGGCACGGTAGTGGGCCATCAGGCTTCCAACGGTTACCCGAATGTCCCGCATTTCTACGGTGCAGCGGCATTGGCTGGCTGGAAGAAAGTGGTCGATGCGGTGCATGCCGAAGGCGGCAAGATCGTCCCGCAGTTGTGGCACGTCGGCAGCGTACGGCGTATCGGCACCGAGCCGGACGCCAGCGTGCCGGCCTACGGCCCGATGGAAAAACTCAAGGATGGCACCGTGCTGGTCCACGGCATGACGGTCCAGGATATCCAGGAGGTGATCGCCGCCTTCGCCCAGGCGGCCAAGGATGCCCAGGATATTGGCATGGACGGTGTGGAAATCCACGGCGCCCACGGTTACCTGGTCGACCAGTTCTTTTGGGAAGGCAGCAACCAGCGTACGGACGAATACGGCGGCAGCCTGGCCAACCGTTCGCGGTTTGCCATTGAATTGATCCAAGCCGTGCGGGCTGCCACAGGCCCCGATTTCCCGATCATTTTCCGTTTCTCCCAGTGGAAGCAGCAGGATTACACCGCGCGTCTGGTGCAAACCCCCGAGGCCCTGGGGGAGTTCCTCAAGCCGTTGGCCGACGCCGGTGTGGATATTTTTCACTGCTCCACCCGTCGGTTCTGGGAGCCGGAGTTCGAGGGCTCCGAGCTGAACCTGGCCGGTTGGACCCGTAAGCTCACCGGCAAGCCGACCATCACCGTGGGCAGTGTGGGCCTGGATGGTGAGTTCCTGCAGTTCATGGTCAATACCGACAAAATCGCTCAGCCAGCGAGCCTGGAAAAACTGCTGGAGCGCTTGAACAACGATGAGTTCGATCTGGTGGCCGTGGGCCGTGCGCTGCTGGTCGACCCGGACTGGGCGGTGAAGGTGCGTGAAGGCCGTGAGGGGGATATCTTGCCCTTCAGTCGCGAGGCGCTGACCACTCTGGTTTAGGGGGGAATTGACGGGCGCCATCGCGGGCAAGCCCGCTCCCACAGGTTGATTGCATTTCAATGTGGGAGCGGGCTCGTCAGGTCAGCTTCGAACCGCCCGTCTCCATCACATCCTCACCACACGCCCCGCGCAATTGCTGTTCAAACCGCTCGATAATCGCCGGCCAGCCCTGGCGACTGGCGTGCTGGCGCGCGTTCAGGCGCACCCGACGCAAGCTCTCGGGCTCTTCCAGCAACCAACAGGCGGCATCGCAAAACGCATCCTCATCCCCCGGCATCGCCACGGCACCACTGTAGCCATGGCGGATGTGCTGGGTGGCGGCCGCCTGGTCGTAGGCCACCACGCCCAATCCCGATGCCATCGCTTCGAGCACCACATTGCCGAAGGTCTCGGTGAGGCTGGGGAACAGAAACAGGTCCCCCGACGCATAGTGGCGCGCCAGTTCCTCACCGCGTTGTGTGCCGCAGAAAATTGCGCCGGGGAGGGCCTTGGTCAGTGCCTCGCGTTGCGGCCCATCGCCGACGACGATCAGCGTCAATCGGCGCTGTGGATAAGTCGCCTGCAAGGCCTCGAGGCAGCGTTTGAGCACACCGAGGTTTTTCTCCGGTGCCAGGCGGCCTACATGCATGACGGCAATGTCCTCAGTGCCCAGCCCCCACTGTTCACGTAGGACGTTGTCACGTCTGGCTGGGTGGAACAGCTGGCTGTCGACACCGCGCGATAACAGGTCCAGGCGTTCGAAGTGGCGGCGTTCCAGTTCCAGGCGCTGGCTGACGCTGGGCACCAGGGTCAGGCTGGAGCGGTTATGGAACCAGCGCAGGTAGTGGGTCAGGATGCGGCTGAGCATGCCCAGGCCGTATTGGCTGGAATACTGCTGGAAGTTGGTGTGGAAACCGCTGACCACGCTGATCCCCAGGCGCCGTGCCGCCCGCAAAGCCGACAAGCCCAGCGGGCCTTCGGTGGCGATGTACAGCACGTCTGGACGCTGGCGTTTCCAGCGCCGCAGCAGTTTGTGCATCGAGGACTGGCCCCATTGCAGGCCGGGATAACCCGGTAGAGGCCAGCCGCGACACAGCAGCAGGCCGTCGTCGCTCTGGCGACTCAAGTCGCCAGTCTGGCGCGGGCGCACCAGTTCCACCTGATGTCCACGTGCGCGCAGGCCTTCACACAGGCGGCCAAGGGTGTTGGCCACGCCGTTGATTTCCGGTGGGAAGGTTTCGGTAATCAGGGTGATATTCAGGAAAGCTGTCGTCATGCAGCCAGTGTCGGCGCGGGCCATGTCGCCATTGTGTCGTCGCAATGACGGATTTATGACGACCGGCCCGCTACCGGCTTAGTTGAACGGCGCAGGACGCGGGGTCTTGGCCGAGGAGGGCGGGAGGATCGGCAGCTTGAAGTCCGGCTGGTCGCCGGTCAGGGTGTCGAGGAACGCGACAATCTGGCTGACCTCATCGGTGCTCAACTTGCGCCCCAATTGCAGGCGGGCCATGACGTCTACCGCTTCGCTCAGGTTCCAGTAGGCACCGTCGTGGAAGTAGGGGTAGGTCAGGGCGACGTTGCGCAAGGTCGGTACCTTGAACATCATCCGGTCCTGATCCTTGCCGGTCAGGCCTGCCACGCCTTGGGCCGGGTTCTTGGTGGCATAGGGTTCGACCATGCCCATTTTCTGGAAGGTGCTGCCACCGACCGCCTCGCCGTTATGGCAGGCCACGCAGCCGATGCTCTTGAACAACTGGTAGCCCTGCGCTGCCGTGGCGCTGATGGCTTTTTTATCGCCCAGCAGCCAGCGATCGAACGGGGCGTTGGGGGTGACCAGGGTTTCTTCGAAGGCCGCGATGGCGTTGGTCACATCGTCGAACTTGATGCCGTCATCGCCATACACTTTCTTGAACGAGGCCTGGTATTGCGGGATCGAGCGCAGCACGTCCACGGCCAGATCATGGGTGAAGCCCATTTCGCCCGGGTTGGAAATCGGGCCGCCGGCCTGCTCTTGCAGGGTTGCCGCGCGTCCATCCCAGAACTGCGCAACGCTCATGCTGGAGTTGAGCACCGTCGGTGAGTTGATCGGCCCCTGGTGCCAGTTATGGCCGATGGAGGTGGGCAGATTGTCGCTGCCGCCCATGCTCAGGTTGTGGCACGAGTTGCAGGAAATGAAGCCGGACTTGGACAGGCGCGGGTCGAAGAACAATTGCTTGCCCAACTCGACCTTGGCGGCGTCAGTGATTTTCGCCGGCTGCACCGGCAAGATCGGCTCGTTGGCGGCAGCGGCCCCCCAGGCCTCGCCGCCCAACATCAACCCAAACATCAGCATCAACGGTCTGTACATGGCTTGCTCCCCACAGGCTTATAGTTTTAATAACCATGTGCTTTATGTGGGAAAATCGTCGTGATCCAGGTCAATCGAACAGATTAGGGCTTTTGCGCCAGCATGGTTTCGGCGCCGCGCTCACGCACCCAGAACAACGTCGCCCCGGCCACCGCCGCGGGCATCATCAGCAGGTTGACCACCGGCACCAGCAACACCAGGTAAACAATCCCACCGAAGCTCATGCTCTGCCAGCGCTTCTGCCGCAGCCAGGCGAGCATTTCGTTCCAGCCCAGCTTGTGGTTATCGGCTGGGTAGTCGATGTACTGGATCGCCATCATCCATACCCCGAACAGCAGCCACAGGGGGGCGGCGATCAGGTTGACCACGGGAATGAACGACAGGATAAACAGGCCGATGGCGCGTGGCAGGAAGTAGCCGAGCTTGCGCATTTCCCGCGCCAGTGTGCGCGGGACCATGGCGAACAGTTCGGCCCAACTGAAGGCCGGGAAGTCATCGGTACCGCGCACCACCACTTCGACCTTCTCGGCGAGAAAACCATTGAACGGCGCAGCGATGATACTGGCGAGCATGGTGAAGCTGAAAAACACCATAAAAGCCACCAGCAGCACGAACAGCGGCCACAGGATGTAGCTGAGGAAACTCAGCCAACTGGGCAGCGTTGGCATCAAGGTGTCGACCCACAGGCTGAACTGATGGCCAGCAAAATAGATCAATCCGACGAACAGTATCAGGTTGATCGCCAGGGGCAGCAGGACGAACAGGCGCAGGCCTGGGCTCAAGACCAGTTTCAGGCCTTCGCGCAGGTATTGTGGGCCTGACAGAACGGGGGCGGGCATGGGTAACTCCGGGTAAAGGGGCAAACGCGCCGACCTTACCGGCTTTGCGAAAGCGGTGAAAGCACGGTCAGCGAGTCGACATTAACGGTAACAAACATGTCGATTAATAGGGGGCACAAGATAGAGACCACCTATGAGCTGGATTGTTATTCCGTATTTCCTTAATCTTGCCCCCCTCTATACGCTGCACCCATTATTTTCAGGGCCTGCGAGTTCAAGCCTTCCCCAAGTGCTTCGCGGTCCTTTTTTATTCCAGCCGCTCTGTAGTCCGGGCGGTCGATAGGAGTGAGTCATGTCTGATACCCGTCATTCGCGAGTGATTATTCTCGGTTCCGGCCCTGCCGGTTACAGCGCTGCGGTCTACGCGGCCCGGGCCAACCTCAAGCCGTTGCTGATCACCGGCATGCAGGCGGGTGGTCAACTGACCACCACCACTGAAGTCGACAACTGGCCGGGCGACGTCCATGGCCTGACCGGCCCGGTGCTGATGGAACGCATGAAAGAACACGCCGAGCGCTTCGAGACCGAAATCGTCTTCGACCACATCAATGCCGTGGATTTCTCGAAAAAGCCCTACAGCCTGACTGGCGACAGCGGCGTCTACACCTGTGACGCGCTGATCATCGCCACTGGCGCCAGCGCCCGTTACCTGGGCCTGCCATCGGAAGAGGCCTTTATGGGCAAGGGCGTTTCCGCCTGCGCGACCTGCGATGGTTTCTTCTACCGCAACAAGCCGGTGGCGGTGGTCGGTGGTGGTAACACCGCCGTGGAAGAAGCACTGTACCTGGCCAATATCGCCAGCACCGTGACCCTGGTTCACCGTCGCGAAACCTTCCGCGCCGAGAAGATCCTGATCGACAAGCTGCACGCGCGGGTTGCCGAAGGCAAGATCATCCTCAAGCTCAACGCCAACCTGGACGAAGTCCTGGGCGACAACATGGGCGTGACCGGTGCGCGTTTGAAGAACAACGATGGCAGCTTCGACGAGCTGAAAGTCGACGGCGTATTCATTGCTATCGGCCACACCCCGAACACATCGTTGTTCGAAGGCAAGCTGACCGCCAAAGACGGTTACCTGGTGGTGCAGGGCGGTCGTGAAGGCAATGCCACCGCGACCAACATCGAAGGCATCTTTGCCGCTGGCGACGTGGCCGACCACGTCTACCGCCAGGCCATCACCTCGGCCGGCGCCGGTTGCATGGCGGCCCTGGATGCCGAGCGTTACCTCGATGGTTTGAAAGACGCTTCTTTCTAAACCGTTGCAATAAAAAAACCGGCCGCGCGGCCGGTTTTTTTATGTGCTTGATTTGACGAACACCGCAATCTCAATCTGGCAATCCAATCAATGTGGGAGCTGGCTTGCCTGCGATGGCGGTGTGACAGCCACCACCGCCATCGCGGGCAAGCCCGGCTCCCACATTGACCGGGTTTGCAAGCTGGATCAGCGGCGGGTCAAAGGCGGCTGGACAAACTTCACTCCCGCCAACCCATGCTCGATCAACGCGCGGATGTTGCTGTGATCTGTGCCCTCAGGCGTAGCCAGCACCGAACGGTAATGCTCGCCGAACGCCAGCAAAGCCTGCTGGTCGCTCAAGCCTTCGAGCAGCGCCAGGCCCAGGGTCTTGCACGAGCCTTCGTTCTGCCCAGCGGCGTTTTCTACGCTGCCATTGGTAAAGGCCTGTGGCTGGTAGTCGTAGCCAGCGGCGATGAAGGCCAGGGTATCGGCAAACTGGTGTTCGCCGCTGTCGAGGCTGGTGTGCAGGGTGTTCAGGTCAGTCATGGGTTTTTCCTTTGGCAAACGCCGCTTGTTGTTCGGCGCTGGCTTCTTGCTGGTACTGGGCTTTCCACTCGGCGTACGGCATGCCGTACACCATTTCGCGGGCGTCATCGAGGCTGACTTCGATCTGGCGTTCGTCGGCCTCGGCCTTGTACCACTTGGACAGGCAGTTGCGGCAGAACCCGGCAAGGTTCATCAGGTCGATGTTCTGCACATCCTTGCGGCTGTCCAGGTGCGCAACCAGGCGGCGGAAGGCAGCAGCTTCGAGTTCCAGGCGTTGTTGATCGGTCATAGGGTTCACGCAGATTCAGGGGGGTTAACGGCTGGCGGCGAGCGTAATCGATACCGATTCGGCAAAGCGCAGCGCATGGGGCTTGTCGACTTCGACTTCGGCATACAGCACCGACTCATTGCTCATCACCAGGTCCAGCACTTCCTGGGTCAGGCGTTCGAGCAGGGCAAAGCGGTTGCTTTCGACGTGGGCGATGATGGCCTTGGTGATGGTGCGGTAGTTCAAGGCGTGGTCGATATCGTTGTCGCGCACGGCGTCTTGTGCGGCATACAGGATGGTCAGGTTGATCAACACATCCTGCTTGTTGAGGATTTCATCCTCGTTGATGCCAATAAAGGTACGCAGACACAGGTCCTTGACCCGGATGCGCGCCATACCTGGTTGAAGTTGTGGCATTGCTACTTGCTCCGTCCAATCAGTTGCAGGAACCCCAGGCGGCTGGTGTTCGGGTTTACTTGACATGGCGCCCGCCATTGACGGTCAGGGTGGTGCCGGTCACATAAGGGTTGTCCAGCAGGTAACGCACGCTCTGGTAAATCACCTCAGGCCCGGGTTCGATACCCAGTGCCGACTTGGCCAGGACCTTGGCGCGATAAGCCGCGTCGTCGCCTTCGTTGAACATCACCATGGCTGGCGCGATGCCATTGACCTTGATCCGAGGCGCGTATTGGGCGGCGAAGGACAGGGTCAGGCTGTCGAGCCCGGCCTTGGTGGCGCAGTAGGCGATGTGCTGGCGGCTGCCCTTGCGGGTTACGTCGTCGCTGATATGCACAATGTCGGCCGGCGTCGAGCCTCTGAGCAAGTCAGCACAATGCAGGTTGATCAGGTACGGCGCAAGCATGTGCACGCTGAACATATCGATAAAGGCGCTGGCCTCGTCACCAGGTGTCTCTGCGGCCCAGGTCGAGGCGTTGTGGATGATTGCCCGCAGGCTGTCGGTATGGGTCTTGAGTTCGCTGATGAACGCCAGGATACCGGCCTCGGACGAGAAATCGGCAAATACGCCCACCGCGCCACGCTCGCGCAAGGCCTGCACACCGGGACGTTCACTGCGATAGCTGAAGATCACCGGTTGCTGTTCATCCAGCAGGCGCTGGGCGCAGTGCAGGCCGACACGTTGGCCGGCGCCGGTGATGAGGATCGGGGCGGGGGTACAGGTCATGGGAAGCTCGGGTCGCGGGCAAGCTAAAACTATACCAGCGACCGGCCTGTAGTGGATCGGCTCAAACGGTTGCTTCGCCAGGTTTTACCCGGCGCGGGGCAGGATTGAGCCAGCCCGCCAGCAAATGGGTCGACAAGGGAATAAACAGATAGACCATCAAGGGCGTCAGGGCCAGGGTGCTGACCAGCACGCGGCTGAACAAGCCCAACTCGGCCAACAACGGTTCCAGGCCGACGTTGAACAGCAGTGACACCGGGAAAAATGCCAGCCAGATCGCCACGGCCTGTTTCCAGCGCGGTGGGCGCTGGCCCGCCGCGCCAAACCAGCCCTCCATGCCGCTGACACGATGCTCCATGGGGTCGGCGAACAATTCGCTGCCGCGCCCCAGCCAGGCACTGCGCGAGGCGGAGAACTCCCAGGCGTGCAGGGTCTGCTCGTCGGCGAAGCGGAAGATGATTTGGAATTCGCCACCGTCGGCAGGCGGTGCAAGCACGCCTGAACCCAGGTAGCCGGGGAAGTCAGTGGCCAGTTGCTCGCCTTCGCGCAGCCAGCTCATCATGTCTTGATAACGACCTTGGGCGGCGCGGCGCGCAACCATCAAGGTGACGGGTAGGGTAGACATTGTGTATCTCCGAATGCATGGGAGCGCAGCACCGGGTAGGTGGCGTCCCTGGCGAAACCGCAGGGTAGGGCGGCGACGCAGAAAAACAGGCAAGGATTATTCCTGATTTGACGAAATACGCCAGCGGCATTGGACGGCTGGGCAGGCCCCTTGAAAAAGACAGGTATACAAGCGTTAAATGGGATCCAACTTCGTATAAGTTTCTGGTCATTTTATGCCTGTAATCACAGCCCCTTCCCCCGGTCTTGAGCATGACGGCCTATCCGCTGCGGATGAGTTGTTCCCGATTCGCGAAGTCGCAAGATTGACAGGTATCAACCCGATTACCCTGCGTGCGTGGGAGCGCCGTTATGGTTTGATCCAGCCGGTGCGCACCGAAAGTGGGCATCGCCTGTACACGCAGAAGGACATCGAGACCGTTCATCGCATTCTGGATTGGATCGAGCGGGGCGTGGCAGTCAGCAAAGTCGGCAAGATTCTCGCCCGGGATGATGCGCAACTGTCTTCACTGCAACACCCACAAGAAGGCAGCGGTGAGCTTGAGTGGGCGCAGTGGCAGCAGCAGTTGCAACTGGCCATCGGTGCGTTTGATGAGCTGCAACTGGAGCGCCTGTACGGGCAGGTCTTTGCGGCCTACCCCGCTTCAGTGGCGTTTCAGGACATCCTGATGCCCCTTTGGCGCCAATTGCTGCGGCATCAGGGCCGTTTTGGCCAGGCCAGCGAATGGCTGTTTTTCGACAGCTTCTTGCGCGCGCGAATTTCCCAGCGCCTGCAACTGGCCCGCGCCGGCCGTACGCCGCAGGTACTGTTGGCAGCCATTGCCGGTGAATGCCGAGAACTGGAGTTGCTGGTGGCGGGGCTCATGCTCAATGGTGATGAACTGGCCGTGCATGTGCTGAACGTGGGCCAGCCCCTGGATGAGTTGACACTGATCTGCGAGAAGACCCGCCCGCAGGCGCTGGTGCTGTTCTCCAACCGTTCACCCACCCATGAGTTGCCCAAGCGGTTGGCCCGATTGGCCCTGACCCTGGAGTGCCCGCTACTGCTGGCCGGTGATGCCTCGGACATGGCCGAGCAGCTACTGGCCGGTACTGCCATTGGCTGCCTGGGCAATGAGGGAAGGCTGATGCAGCGGCGCTTGCAGCAGTTTTTAAGGGGAACCCTGGATACCTGAGATCAGGCATGCACCTCAGGGTGGGCCAGGCGGTGCTGTTGCAGGATGAACTGGCGCAGGCGCTCGGTTTCATCCACATCACCCTGGCTCAAGCGGTAGGCAAACAGCCCGCGAGCGGTCTCGCGCTCCAGCGTGCCACGCACCGCAATCCTCTCGTAGCCGGACGGGCTGAACCACATCGAGAAAGTCCTGGGTGGTTTGCTACGGCCACGGGACTGCACCAGCAAACCCTTGAACGATACTTCATGTACCCATAGCGCCCCAGGCTGGCCCTTGACGTTTTCCAGGGCGACCGGCTCTTCGAGGACCAGGCGCCAAGGCCGGATCATTGGCCCGTCCTCGAAAATGCTCGGTACTCCCAGGCGCAGGTGCAGGGCATGAAACTCGTCCTCCACCAATTGCAGGGGGAAGGTCATCTGCTGGTTATCGAACTGCGCCTGGATCGTCACCTGTTCATGGGCCGCAAGGCGCGTGAGCAAGTCGCGGATCTGCGCGCCGCCATTGACCGTCAGGCTCGACGACACATCCCGCACATTCAGTTGCGGGTTGTGGTGCATGTTCTGGATGAAGTCCAGTTCGTCCTGGGTCAAGAGCGTGTCGCGTTGCATTGATGTGGCTCAAGGAAAGGCGTGATTAAACTGATTATCACCCTAAAGACCGTGTTTTCTAAAGTTTGTTAGATCCGCTCGTCGCCCGGAGTGCTGCCAGCTCGGCTGTAAGCTGCGCCACCTGGGCTTCAAGCTGGGCTACACGCTGCTGGGCCTTGACCTGAACCGTTACATCTTTTTGCACGCCAACGAAGTACGTCTGCTGATCGGCCTGGTTGTAAACCGTCGATAATGACAGCTCATTCCAGAAGTGCGTGCCGTCCTTGCGGAAGTTGCGCAGGATTTCCCGGCACGCGCCGCCAGTGTCCAGGGCTTCGCGGATGGCCATCAGGGCCGGCTGGTCACGGTCACCCGATTGCAGGAAGCGGCAATCCTGGTAAAGGATGTCGTCCAGGCTGTAGCCGGTCATGCGTTCGAAGGCCGGGTTCACGTAAATCAGGGGCTTGTCCTTGCCCTCCCTCTCAGCCACGCAAATCCCGTCGTTAGAGGCATTGATCACCATCTGCATCAGCTTGGCGTTGATCATTGAGCGATCCATAGCGTGTTTGTGGATTTCGTAGTGTAAGACAACTCACGCGGCTGCCAACTGCTAATATCCCAGGTTTTCACTCAACTACAGGATCAGATTGATGAAAGTCGCCATCCTTTCCGGCTCGGTCTATGGCACGGCCGAAGAAGTTGCCCGCCACGCCATGGGTCTCCTCAACGCAGCCGGGTTCGAGGCCTGGCATAACCCGCGGGCGACCCTGGCCGATGTGCAGGCCTTCGCCCCGGACGCCTTTCTGGCCGTAACCTCCACCACCGGCATGGGCGAATTGCCAGACAACCTGATGCCGCTGTATTCGACAATCCGCGATCAACTGCCCGCCGCCTGGCGCGGTTTGCCAGGTGCGGTGATCGGCCTGGGTGATGCCAGCTATGGCGACACATTCTGTGGTGGCGGGGAGCAGATGCGCGAGCTGTTCAGCGAGTTGGGCGTACGCGAAGTGCTGCCGATGCTGCGCCTGGACGCCAGCGAAAGCGTCACCCCGGAAGCGGACGCCGAGCCCTGGTTGGCAGAGCTGGTCACGGCACTGCGCGGCTGATCGGGTACTCGCGTAGTAACGCCAGCCAGGCCAGGGCGGCTTTCGACAGATAGGCGCCCTGGCGCCAGATAAAAGCGATGTCCCAGCGTAGGAATTCGGGCGCCCTGAGTGTCAGGCGCACCACGCCAGGGCGCTCCAGGCCGCGCGCGACCACACTGGGCAGCAGCACCACGCCCTGGCCTGCAGCCACCAGTGCCACGAGAAAATCCGCCTGGCCGCTGCGTCCGCTTTCCCGGGGTGTGAAGCCCACTTGCTGGCAAGCCTGGAGCAGCCGGTCATTGAGCACAAAGCTGCGCTGATACATCAAAAACGGCGTGTCGGCCAATTCCGCCAAGCCAATCTGCCCACGCTGCGCCAGCGGGTGGTCCACGGGCAGCAGCGCATCCAGTGGTTCATCACAGAAGGCTTGCCAGGCAAACGCCGGATCGGTGGGCAACAAGCTGCCGCCTACGTCCAGTTCCCCGGCGAGGATCGCCTGCTCGATATTGCGACTGCCGCCCTCAAGCAATTGGATGCTGACATTGGGATAGCGTCGCCGATATTCGGCAAACAACTCGGCAAACAGTGTGTCGCCCCCCAGTTGCGGCAGGCCCATGCGCAACTCGCCACGGGTCAACTGATTCAAATCGTCCAACTCGCTCAACAATTCGGTTTGCAGACGCAGCATTGCCTCGGCCCGTTGCACCACCACGTGCCCGGCGGCGGTCAGGCGCACCTGCGAGCCAATGCGGTCGAGCAGCGGCGTACCCAGGCTTTGCTCCAGTTGCGCCACTTGCTTGCTCACCGCGGACTGGCTGATATGCAGGGTTCTCCCGGCCTGGGTAAAGCCGCCACGGTGAACCACTTCGATAAAACTGCGCAGCTGTTTGAATTCCATTACGGTAATTCCAGATTGGAATGGCTTGCAGTCTAACAATTCGCTTTGGGGATGCCAGGGGGCTCTTTAACATGGGGGCCTGCGAGGAACCCATGTCTACTAAACGTTTCACCTTCAAATATGTGTGCCGGTTGCTGGTTGAGTTGCTGGTATTGCTGGCGATTTACCTGCTGGGTTGCCAAGTAGCCCTGTGGCTGGCCTGGCCGATTCCAGGCGGGGTCATTGGCCTGGGCCTGCTGTTGCTGGTGTTCGCCAGTGGCCTGATCAAGCCCGCAACCCTGCAATTGGGCGCTGGCATGTTGATGGCGGAAATGCTGCTGTTCTTTATTCCGGCGTTGATGAGCCTGCTCGATTACGGTGGGCTGATGCGCCATGACGGTTGGCGCATCATGTTGGTGATCGCCCTTAGCACCCTGACGGTGATGTTGGTCACGGCATTTACCGTTGAACTCGTCTGCCGCTGGAAGCTGCGCCATGAAGCTTGAACTGATGCCATTGTTCTGGCTGGCCCTGACCCTTGTGGCCTACGGTTTCAGCCGCTGGATCTACCGGCGAACCGGGCGTTACCTGCTATCGCCGCTGATCCTGGTGCCCGCGCTGCTGCTGGCGGTGGCCGTGCCGCTGAACACCGCCTATGCCGAGTACGCCACCGACACCCATTGGCTGATGCTGGTGCTGGGACCGGTGACGGTGGCGTTCGCCATCCCGATCTGGCAGCAGCGCCAGTTACTGATGCGCCACTGGTCGGCATTGCTGCTGGGCATGCTGGCGGGTAGCGCGGCGTCCATCGGGACTTCTTTCGGCTTGGCCAAGGCGTTGGCCTTGGACAGTTCGGTCACCCTGTCATTGGTGCCGCGCTCGATCACTACGCCCTTTGCCATGCCCCTGGCCCACGACCTGGGCGGCGTGCCGGAACTCACGGCGGTATTCGTGATGTTCACCGGCGTGTTCGGCGCCCTGCTTGGCGGGGTGCTGCTCAAGTGGCTGCCGCTGCGCAGTGCCCTGGCGCGGGGCGCGTTGTTTGGCGTGGGCGCCCACGGTGCTGGCGTCAGTCGTGCCCATGAAGTAGGCGGCGAAGAGGGCTCGGTGGCGGGCTTGGTGATGGTGCTTACGGGCTTGCTCAACCTGTTCGCCGCACCTTTATTGGCGTCGCTTCTCTGACACCACGTTGTACGAATCCGAACTATCCTCACGGTTGACTCGCTCGGTCATCAAGCTGGCTGCCAACGCAACTACGGCGTGCCCGAGGTCTGACTAGACTGGCCCTTCAGTCTAAAAATAATAAAAACACCACAGCGTCGAGGTCATTGCCGTGAGCCTAGCCCCCGTTCAATCGACACAGAGTGTTAAAGACCAGGTCAGCGCTGCCGAATGGCAGGCCCGCATAGACTTGGCCGCGTGCTATCGCCTGGTGGCCATGCATGGTTGGGATGATCTGATTTTCACCCACATCTCGGCCAAGGTACCCGGCACTGAAGACTTCCTGATCAACCCCTTCGGGCTGATGTTCCACGAGATCACCGCCTCCAGTCTGGTCAAGGTCGACCAGGCCGGTAACAAACTGATGGACAGCCCCTACGAGATCAACCCGGCGGGCTACACCATTCACAGCGCGGTACACGAAGTACGTCACGACGTGGTCTGCGTGCTGCACACCCATACCGCAGCCGGCGTGGCGGTGTCGGCGCAGAAGCAGGGCGTGTTGCCCATCAGCCAGCAGTCGCTATTCGTGCTGTCGAGCCTGGCCTATCACGCCTACGAAGGCGTCGCGCTGAACCACGAGGAAAAGGCCCGCCTGCAAGCCGACCTGGGGCCGAACAATTTTCTGATGCTGCACAACCATGGCCTGCTGACCTGCGGGGCGACCATCGCCGATACCTTCCTGATGATGTTCACCTTCCAGCGCGCCTGCGATATCCAGGTACTGGCGCAAAACGGCGGGGCCGAATTGATCGCCATCGAGCCGCAGATTCTGGCGGGGGCCAAGGCGATGATCGCTGGCGTAACCAAAAGCGCCCAAGGCATGGGTGGTGCATTGGCCTGGCCGGCGCTGTTGCGCAAACTCGATAAACAAGACCCTGGATACCGACTCTAATGCCACTGGCCGAGATTCCGCTGCGTGCCTGGCGCAAACGCGGGCAGAGTTTTGTTTTTCGCGGGCAGACCATCCGTTACTGGGTGGCCGGCCAGGGCGAACCATTGTTGCTGATCCACGGCTTCCCCAGCGCCAGTTGGGACTGGCATTACCTCTGGCAGCCCCTGGCCCAGCGCAACCTGGTGATTGCCTGCGACATGCTCGGGTTTGGCGACTCGGCCAAGCCCCTGGACCACACCTATTGCCTGCTGGAGCAGGCTGATCTGCAACAGGCCCTGCTGGCCCATCTGCGCGTGCAGCAGCCGGTGCATATCATGGCCCATGACTACGGCGACAGCGTGGCCCAGGAACTGCTCGCCCGGCACTACGAGGGCAGCTTCCAGCTGGCCAGTTGTGTCTTTCTCAATGGCGGGCTCTTCCCCGAGACCCACCGCGCGGCGCTGGTGCAAAAACTATTGCTCAGCCCCTTGGGTTGGATGATCGGCCGTGCATTCGGGCGCAACGCCCTGGCTGACAGTTTCAAGCAGATCTTCGGCCCCGGCACCCGCCCCAGCGAAAGCGCTCTGGATGACTTCTGGAGCCTGATCGAAAACAACGACGGCCCACGGATCCTGCACAAACTCATCGCCTACATCCCCCAGCGCCGTCAACAACGCGAGCGGTGGGTGGCGGCCATGCAACGCGGCGAAGTACCGTTGCGGGTGATCGATGGCGAGGTAGACCCGATTTCCGGCGGGCATATGGTCGCGCGCTACCGCGAGCTGATAGCGGATGCCGACACGGTATTGCTGGCCAATATCGGCCACTACCCGCAGGTGGAGGCGCCGGTCCAGGTGCTCAAGCATTACCTGGCGTTTCGCGAGGGCATTGAAAGCAACCAGGATCGCCTGTGGGAACTGGCTTATGCAGGAGCAGGTTTGCCTGCGATGCGGGTACCTCGGTAAGTCAGTTGCACCGAGGTGAGGCAATCGCAGGCAAGCCAGCTCCCACACAAGCCAGCTTCTACACGAGCCGATCATCCCCGTACCTTATTGCGCACCATTCACCCCCGCCCGTAATTATTGTGACCACAAGCTCCGTGCCTGACACTCAACCCATCGTCCACTGTCTTCGCTGGAGTTCCCTATGAGTGAGTCTGTGCAGTTCCAAGATAAAGTCGTGATCGTTACCGGGGCCGGTGGTGGCTTGGGTCGTGCCCATGCGCTGCTGTTCGCCAGGCACGGGGCCAAGGTACTGGTCAACGACCTTGGCGGCTCGACTCAGGGCGAAGGCGCCAACGCCTCGGCCGCCGACCGCGTAGTGGCCGAGATCCGCGAGGCCGGGGGCATTGCCGAGGCCAACCATGATTCGGTGACCGACGGCGAAAAGATAGTGCAACACGCCCTCGATGTATTTGGCCGCATCGACGTGGTGGTGAACAACGCCGGGATCCTGCGCGACAAGACCTTTCATAAAATGGAGGACGGCGACTGGGACCTGGTTTACCGCGTGCACGTCGAAGGTGCCTACAAAGTCACCCGCGCTGCCTGGCCGCATATGCGCGAGCAGGGTTATGGCCGGGTGATTTTCACCGCGTCGACGTCGGGTATCTACGGCAACTTCGGCCAGTCCAACTACGGCATGGCCAAGCTCGGCCTGTATGGCCTGACCCGCACCCTGGCGTTGGAAGGGCGCAAGAACAACATCCTGGTCAATGCCATCGCGCCCACGGGCGGTACGCGCATGACCGAAGGCCTGATCCCGCCACAGGTGTTCGAGCGCCTCAAGCCCGAGCTGGTCAGCCCGCTGGTGGTGTACCTGGGCAGCGAGGCGTGCCAGGAAACTTCCGGGCTGTTCGAAGTGGGGGGCGGCTGGATCGGCAAGACCCGTTGGGAGCGCAGCCTGGGCGTGGGCTTTGATCCCGAGGCCGGCTTCTCGCCAGAGGATGTGGCGGCGCACTGGCAGCAGATCTGCGACTTTGAAGGGGCGGCCCATCCCAAGGACAACATCGAAGCCCTGAAAGAGATGATGGACAACCTGCAGAAATACAGCCTCTGATCGTTACCTGAAAAACATTCAATCCTGCGGGGCGCTGATGGCGCCCCGCTTTGTTTCAGGCATAAAAAAGGCCGCTGCATACGCAGCGGCCGAAGTAAGACGTTGGATCAAGGAGCTACAAATCAACGTCAGTGAACACGGGTAACAGACTGAAAATTCGCTTCAATCTGTTGAAGACTGGCTTCCAGGAAACGGATGGTTTGTTCTGAAAGCCCGGTAAGAATAGTCCCTTGTAGCGGAATGAAAAATACTGATTCAGGACAAGGACTATTACCAAAACAACAACAGTGACTACCCCCTGTAGGAGCGAGCTTGCTCGCGAAAAACGTGAACGATGACGCGTTTTGTCTGGTTTAACGCGGCGTACTCACGTTCTTCGCGAGCAAGCTCGCTCCTACAGGGGGCGTGGGGTTATCCATTCTCTTGATAACCCTTCATCCACTACGTCGATAGCCCCGCCAATACCCGCGCTAGAGCCTGCGCTAATCCTTTCGAGCGACAAAACGAATACCTCCTTGGTGCGCTTATCGCTCCTGATGGCGGGCAGTAGGGTGGGGCCTTCTGTCACACCACCGGGGAAGACGCATGACAAAAACAACAATGCGCGCCATCTTCAGGCCACAGGCGCTGGCCGCTGCGGTTGCTTTGGGTTGCTGCGTTCAGGCGCAGGCTGTTTCATTCAACATCGGCGAGATCGAGGGGCAATTCGATTCGTCGCTGTCGGTAGGTGCCAGTTGGGGCATGCGCGATGCCGACCGCAAGCTGGTGGGCACGGTCAATGGCGGCAGTGGCCAGGCCTCCACTGGGGATGACGGGCGCTTGAACTTCAAGAAAGGCGAGACCTTCTCGAAAATCTTCAAGGGCCTGCATGACCTGGAGCTCAAGTACGGCGATACCGGTGTGTTTGTGCGGGGCAAATACTGGTACGACTTCGAACTCAAGGACGAAGACCGCGAGTTCAAGCCCATCAGCGACCACAACCGCAAGGAAGGCTCCAAATCCAGCGGGGCGCAGATCCTCGATGCCTTCGTCTATCACAACTACTCCCTGTGGGATTTGCCGGGCACCGTGCGCGCCGGTAAACAGGTGGTCAGCTGGGGCGAAAGTACCTTCATCGGCAACTCCATCAACAGCATCAACCCTATCGACGTCTCGGCCTTCCGCCGGCCCGGCGCCGAGATCAAGGAAGGCCTGATTCCGGTGAACATGCTGTTCGCCTCCCAGGGCCTGACCAACCAACTGACCGTGGAAGGCTTCTACCAACTGGAATGGGACCAGACGGTGCTGGATAACTGCGGCACCTTCTTTGGTGGCGACGTGGCGGCCGATGGCTGCACCGACAACTACACCGTCGGCAGCCCGGCGATCCGCCCGCTGCAACCGGTGGCCGCCGCGTTCGGCCAGGGGTTTGGCGTGACCGATGAAGGGGTGATCGTGCGCCGCGCCGCCGACCGTGATGCACGGGATTCCGGGCAGTTCGGCATGGCGTTGCGCTGGCTCGGCGATGACACCGAGTACGGCCTGTACTTCATGAATTACCACAGCCGCACGCCGACCGTGGGCACGCTCACGGCCAACACTAACCTTGCGACCATCGGCAATATCATCAATACCGCCAACGGCATTGCCCCCGGCAGTGGCGCCGGCCTGGCGCAGAGCGTGATGCTCGGACGCGGCCAGTACTACCTCGATTACCCGGAAGACATCCGCCTGTACGGCGCCAGCTTTTCCACCACCTTGCCCACCGGCACGGCCTGGACCGGGGAAGTCAGCTACCGTCCCAACGCGCCAGTGCAACTCAACACCACAGACCTGACCCTGGCTCTGGTCAACCCGATTGCCGGTAACACCGTGTCACCCATTCGCAGCTCATTCGGTGCCGACAACACCGGCTACCGGCGCAAGGAAATCACCCAGTTCCAAACCACCATGACCCAGTTCTTCGACCAGGTGCTGGGCGCCGAACGCCTGACTGTAGTGGGCGAGGCGGCCATCGTGCGGGTGGGCGGGCTGGAGAACAAAACCAAGCTGCGCTACGGCCGCGATTCGGTCTACGGCCAGTACGGCTTTGGTGGTGATACCGACGGCTTCGTCACGGCGACGTCCTGGGGTTATCGCGCCAGGGCCATTCTTGATTACAACAACGTGATCGCCGGGATCAACCTCAAGCCCAACCTGTCCTGGTCCCATGACGTCAAGGGCTATGGCCCCAACGGCCTGTTCAACGAGGGGGCCAAGGCGCTCAGCGTCGGGGTCGATGCGGACTACCGCAACACCTACACCGCGAGCTTGAGCTACACCGACTTTTTTGGCGGTGACTACAACACCCTGACCGACCGTGACTTCCTCGCCCTCAGCTTTGGCGTGAACTTCTGATTCGGCTAAAAAAGAACAAGGACAATAACCATGCGTAAGATGATTTTGCAGTGCGGCGTACTGGCCCTCAGCCTGTTGGCCGCCAACGTGATGGCTGCCGTGTCAGCGGAAGAAGCCGCCAAGCTTGGGACCACCTTGACTCCGGTCGGCGCGCAAATGGCCGGTAATGCCGATGGCTCGATCCCGGCCTGGACCGGTGGCATCCCGAAAAACGCCGGTGCAGTCGACAGCAAGGGCTTTTTGGCCGACCCGTTCGCCAATGAAAAACCGCTGTTTGTGATCACCGCCGCCACGGTCGACAAGTACAAGGACAAGCTGTCGGATGGCCAGGTGGCGATGTTCAAACGTTACCCCGAGACTTACAAAATCCCGGTCTACACCACCCACCGCACGGTCAACCTGCCCGACGATATCTACGAGTCGATCAAGCGCAGCGCACTCAACGTCAAGTCGATCAACGACGGCAACGGCCTGGAGAACTTCACCGGCAACCGTTACTACGCCTTCCCGATCCCGAAGACTGGCGTCGAGGTGTTGTGGAACCACATCACCCGTTACCACGGCGGCAACCTGCGGCGCATCATCACCCAGGCCACACCGCAGACCAACGGCAGCTACACGCCGATCCGCTTTGAAGAAGAAGTGGCGGTGCCGCAACTGATCCCCGACATGGACCCGGCCAAGGGCGCCAACGTGCTGACGTTCTTCAAACAGTCGGTCACCGCCCCGGCGCGCCTGGCGGGCAACGTGTTGCTGGTACACGAAACCCTCGACCAGGTGAAGGAACCGCGCCTGGCGTGGATCTACAACGCCGGCCAACGCCGCGTACGCCGCGCACCGCAAGTGGCCTACGACGGGCCGGGCACCGCGTCCGACGGCCTGCGTACCTCGGATAACTTCGACATGTTCTCCGGTGCGCCAGATCGCTACGACTGGAAGCTGGTGGGCAAGAAGGAAATGTACATTCCCTACAACGCCTACAAGCTCGACTCGCCTTCGCTCAAGTACGACGACATCATCAAGGCCGGGCATATCAACCAGGACCTGACCCGCTACGAACTGCACCGGGTCTGGGAGGTGGTCGGCACCGTCAAGCCGAGCGAGCGGCACATCTACGCCAAGCGCCATATGTACATCGATGAAGACAGCTGGCAGGTGGCGCTGGTGGATCACTACGACGGTCGTGGCCAACTGTGGCGCGTTGCCGAAGGTCACGCGCAGTTCTACTACAACCACCAGACCCCGGCCTACACCGTCGAGACCCTGTACGACATCATCGCCGGGCGCTACATCGCCCTGGGCATGAAGAACGAGGAGAAGAGCAGTTTTGTGTTCGGCTTCAATGCCAAGGCGGCGGACTACACCCCCTCGGCCCTGCGCGCCTCGGGCGTCCGCTGATCCAAAGTTGTAGACCCAATCATTGTGGGAGCTGGCTGACCTTTGATCGTGCCGGGCTTGTTTTGAAGCCCGGCTTTTTTATGCCCGGCAATCAGCCCGCTGAATACTTCTTCAACAACGCCCATCGAGGGGACTACGGTAGGCCGCACGCCGCATAAAAATAAAAAAGGGACGCTGTAATGACCGCCATGACCCGTCGCCTGGATCGTCCTGGATTCATGCCACGTTTGTCTTCCCACCATTTGCTGCGCCCCCGCCTGGCCGACCCGTTGCTAGGGACGCAGGCGCGGGTAAGGTTGCTGTGCGCGCCGGCCGGCAGCGGCAAGAGCGCCTTGTTGGCTGAATGCGCCCAGCAGGCACCGGCGAGCTGCCAGGTGTATTGGTTGGCGCTCAACGGTACGGCATTGGACCCTCATGCTCTGTGCCAGCGCCTGGCACAAAGCCTGGGCCTGGCGTTTGTCGATGAAGCCAGCTTGTTGCTGGACCTGAGCCGCTGGCAAACGCCAGCCTGGCTGTTTCTCGATGACTATTGCCGGGTGGCGGCGCCCGCATTGGATGCTTTGCTCGATCGGCTGCTGGCCTCGAGTAGCCCGGCCTTGACCTGGTGGCTGGGCGCGCGGCGTCGGCCGGCGTGCAATTGGCCGCGGTTGCTGCTCGATGATGAGCTGTGGGAATGGGGCGGCACCGAGTTGGCGTTCGATCAGCGCGAGGTCCAGCAACTGCTCGATCACCACGCCGCTGCTGGGCAGTCTGCCGACAAAGTCCTGCAATTTTCTGCGGGCTGGTGCGCAGGCGTGCGTATCGCCCTGCTCGAAGGCGACAACCATCCCGACAGCGGCGCCTGGCATGGGCGTTCGCAAACCTTGCTCGATTACCTGCAGCACGAGTTGTTCAGCACGTTGCCCGAAGAATTGGAGGAGGCCTGGCGCGTCCTGGCACATCTGCCGCGTTTCAACCCGGGACTGTGCGAGCACCTGTTCGGGTTTGGCGATGGCGCCGGCTACCTGCGCGACCTTCAGGCCCTGGGTGCGTTCATCGAGCCCTGGGACGACTCGCCAGACTGGCTGCAGGTCTTCCCGCCCCTGGCCCAGTTGCTGCGCGACGAACCGTGGCCGGCCCGGCGCTCCTGGCATCGGCGCGCCTGCCAATGGTTCACCGCGGCCCAGGACTGGCAGGCGGCGTTTGAGCAGGCGCTGTTGGCTGAAGAATACGAAGTGGCGGTCAGCCTGTTGGAGCACTTCAGCTTTGAAGACTTGTTCCGCCAGCAAAACGCCGTGCTGTTGTTGCGCCTGCATGAGCAACATGGCGACGAGTTGATGCTCGGCTCGGCGCAACTGGTGGGGCTGGTCACCGCCGCCTTGCTGTTCGCCGGGCGTTTCGACCAGGCCGCGCAATGTATCGACCAACTGGCGCGCTTCACCCCGCAACCTACGGCCGCCCTGCAACGGCATCTGCTGGCGCGCTGGCAGGCGCAGTGGGGGTGGTTGTTGCATCTTGGGGGGGACGCGGTACCTGCGCGCGGGCATTTTCTGGAAGCGTTGAATGACTTGCCGGACAGCGCCTGGACATCGCGGTTAATGTGCTTGTCGGGCCTGACCCAGCAAGCGTTGCTGCGCGGCGAACTGGACGTGGCCCAGGCCCTCAACCGTGAGGCGTTGTGCCTGGCGCGGGCCAACGGTTCGTTGCTGTTGGAGGCGGTGCTGGAACTTGACCATGCGCAGTTGCTGGAACAGCGAGGCGCACCGTACCGGGCCCAGAGCCTGTTGGAAGGTGTGCAGGCGATGCTGGTGCAGCAGCGCCTCAAGGCGGGGCCATTGATGGGCCGGATAGCCTTGCGCCGTGGCCACCTGGCCTTGCGCCAGGGGCATGATGCGTTGGCCACCGAGTGCCTCGAAGCCGGCCTGGGCATGTGCTTGCACAGCCAGGACAAGCGTGTGCTCTATGGTTTCCTTGGGATGGCGATGCTGGCGGCCAATCGTGGTGATTACGCCCAGGCGTTTATCCAGCTACGTGACGCCGAACGCCTGATGCAACGCCGGCACGTGCCCGACACGGTGTACCGGGCGGTGTTGCTCTTGCTCAGCGGGCATTTCTGGTTACAGCAGGGGCGGGCCGAACTGACCCAGGAAGCGGTCAGCCGGGTGCTGCGCCACTATCACGGGCCCCAGGCCAAACAGGCACCGCCGGCGACCCTGGAACTGATCCCCCGGCTGGAATACCTGTTGGTGCTGGCCCAAGTCAAACTGCGCCACGCCGAGCAGCCCATCCAGCGGCTCACAGCCTTGCTCGACACTGCCCGCGAGCGCGGCATGCAATGCCTGGAGGTGGAACTGCACTTGGTGTTGGGCGAGGTGGCCTGGCAACTGGGCGAGCGAGCGAACGCGGTGCGCTCGCTGCAAACCGGGCTGGCCCTGGCGGCGCGCTGCCAGGTGCAGCAGGCGGTGCGTGAACTGCGCCTGCGCCAGCCGGGGTTGCTCTGTGAGTTGGGGCTTGAACCTCAAGAGGCGGTGGCGGCACCTGGAGAAAACCCCCTGAGCCAGCGGGAATTGGAGGTGCTGCAACTGATTGCGCTGGGCAACTCCAACCTGGAAATTGCCGATCTGTTGTTTATCTCGCTGCACACCGTAAAGACCCATGCCCGGCGGATCCACAGCAAGCTGGGGGTGGAGCGCCGCACCCAGGCGGTGGCCAAGGCCAAGACCCTGGGCCTGATGGCCTGATTTTCAAGCAAGCCAGCTCCCACATTTGCCCACGTGCGTGCAGTCAGGGCTGATACCCCATCCGCCAACTCACCGCCTGGCTCGCCGCAAGCAATTGCCTGGCCGCCGGCCCATCTTCATCGGCATGGAACAACGAGGTCGGCCCCACCACGGTCATCACCGCCACCACCTGCCCCATCGCGTTGAACACCGGCGCCGACAGCGCATCGACCCCCGGCATCAGCAAGCCATGCACAAAGTGCAGGCCACGCTGGCGAATCTGCTCACAGGCCTGCCTATACGCCTGGTCGTCCGCCAGCGCATGGGCGGTGCCGGCCTCGATCTCCTGCGCGCGCAGGTCTACGGTTTCGCGCTCTGGCAAGAAGGCGCTGAACACCAGCCCGGTTGAGGAACTGAGCAGCGGCAGCACCGACCCCAATTGCGTCACCACCGTGACCGCGCGTACGGCCGGTTCGATATGCACCACGGTCGCGCCGTGGTTGCCCCACACCGCGAGAAAGCAGGTTTCATTCAACTCATCGCGCAACTGCGCCAGGGGCAGGGTGGCGACTTTCAGCACATCCATGCTGCCCAGCGCCGCCAGCCCCACGCGCAGGGCCTCGCGACCCAGGCCGTAATGGTTGGTGGCGGTGTTCTGCTCGGCAAAGCCCGAGGCAATCAGGGCCTGCAAGTAGCGGTGGACCTTGCTGGCGGGCATCTGCACATGTTCGGCCAGGCGCGACAGGGAGGTGGCCGGCGACAGTTCGGCCAGGGCCTTGAGGATGTCGGTGCCGACTTCGGCCGAGCGGACTTTCTGTTTACCGGTGTCGCGGGGGGCGGGCGGCTTTTCCATGGAGAACGTGTGTCCCAAAGACGAATGGCGGTCTTTATAGCTTGACGGTCGATACGGAGCAAATTACGTTATGCGTAACTGGATTACGATAAAAACAACTTCCTTACTGAGGACGATCCATGACCCTCGATTATCAATCGGGCTTTGGCAATGAATTCGCCAGCGAAGCCTTGCCAGGTGCACTGCCGGTCGGCCAGAACTCCCCGCAAAAAGCGCCCTACGGGCTGTACACCGAGCTGTTCTCCGGCACCGCCTTCACTATGGTGCGCAGCGAAGCCCGGCGCACCTGGATGTATCGCATCCAGCCGTCGGCCAATCACCCGGCATTCGTCAAACTGGAACGGCAACTGGCCGGTGGCCCGCTGGGTGAGGTCACGCCTAACCGCCTGCGTTGGAACCCGTTGGATGTTCCCGCAGAACCCACCGACTTTATCGATGGGCTGGTGGCCATGGTGGCCAACTCCGGTGCCGAAAAGCCCTCAGGCATCAGCATCTATCATTACCGCGCCAACCGTTCCATGGAGCGCGTGTTCTTTAACGCCGATGGCGAACTGTTGATCGTTCCCGAGCAAGGCCGCCTGCGCATCGCCACCGAGTTGGGCGTGTTGGAGGTCGAGCCGCTGGAAATCGTCGTGCTGCCTCGGGGCCTGAAATTCCGCATCGAACTGCTGGATGCCCAGGCGAACGGCTACGTTGCCGAAAACCACGGCGCACCGCTGCGCCTGCCGGACCTGGGGCCGATCGGCAGCAATGGCCTGGCCAACCCGCGGGACTTCCTGACCCCGGTCGCCCACTACGAAGAGCTGTCCCAACCCACGCCCCTGGTGCAGAAGTTCCTCGGCGAGCTGTGGGGCTGCACCCTGGACCACTCACCGCTGAACGTGGTGGCCTGGCACGGCAACAACGTGCCGTACAAATACGACCTGCGCCGCTTCAACACCATCGGCACGGTGAGTTTTGATCACCCGGACCCGTCGATCTTTACCGTGTTGACCTCGCCCACCAGCGTCCATGGCCTGGCCAACCTCGACTTCGTGATCTTCCCGCCGCGCTGGATGGTGGCCGAGAACACCTTCCGGCCACCGTGGTTCCACCGCAACCTGATGAACGAATACATGGGCCTGATCCAGGGCGCCTACGATGCCAAGGCCGAAGGCTTCCTGCCGGGCGGCGCGTCGCTGCACAGCTGCATGAGCGCCCACGGCCCGGATGGCGAGACCTGCACCAAGGCCATCGCCGTGGACCTGGCGCCGCACAAGATCGATAACACCATGGCCTTCATGTTCGAGACCAGCCAGGTGCTGCGCCCGACCCGGTTCGCCCTGGACTGCCCGCAACTGCAAAACACTTACGACGCTTGCTGGGCCACGTTGCCGGCAACCTTCAACCCGAATCGGAGATAAACCATGACTCAGTCCACTCTCACCCGTAGTTGGGTGGCCTCGGCCAACGGTCACACGGATTTCCCCCTGCAGAACCTGCCCCTGGGCATCTTCAGCCTCAACGGTTCGGCGCCGCGCAGTGGCGTGGCGATTGGCGAGCATATTTTTGATCTGCAGGCCGCCCGTGAGCTGTTTGATGGTGAAGCGCGCCGCGCCATCGACGCCATGGCAGGCGGCCAATTGAACGCCTTCTTCGAACTGGGCCGCGGCCCGCGGGTTGCCCTGCGCGAACGCCTGCTGGAATTGCTGGCCGAGGGCAGCGACCAGCAGGCCAAGTTGCAAGCCCTGGGCGCCCAGGTGTTGCCCCTGGCCAGCGATTGCCAGATGCACCTGCCGGCGAAAATCAACGACTACACCGACTTCTACGTCGGCATCGAGCACGCGCAGAACGTCGGCAAACTGTTTCGCCCCGACAACCCCTTGCTGCCCAACTACAAGTACGTGCCGATCGGTTATCACGGTCGTGCGTCAACCATCCGCACCTCCGGCACCGAGGTGCGTCGGCCCAAGGGCCAGACCCTGCCAGCCGGCCACAGCGAACCGACCTTCGGCCCGTGCGCACGCCTGGACTATGAATTGGAACTGGGCATCTGGATCGGCCAGGGCAATGCCATGGGCGACTCGATTGCCATTGGCGACGCCGCCGAGCATATCGCCGGTTTCTGCCTGCTCAACGACTGGTCGGCGCGGGATATCCAGGCCTGGGAATACCAGCCGCTGGGGCCGTTCCTGTCCAAAAGCTTTATCACCAGCATCTCGCCGTGGGTGGTCACGGCCGAAGCCCTGGAACCGTTCCGCAAGGCCCAGCCCGCGCGGCCGGCCGGTGATCCACAACCGCTGCCGTACCTGCTGGACAGCCGCGACCAGGCCGCTGGTGGCTTTGATATCGAACTGGAAGTACTGCTCACCACCGCGGCGATGCGCGAGCAGAACCTGCCGGCCCATCGCCTGACCCTGAGTAACACCCAGCACATGTACTGGACCGTGGCGCAAATGGTTGCGCACCACAGTGTCAACGGCTGCCAATTGCAGGCGGGCGACCTGTTTGGTTCGGGTACTTTGTCGGGCCCGGCGGCCGGCCAGTTCGGCAGCTTGCTGGAAATCACCGAAGGCGGGAAAAAGCCGATTGAACTGGCCTCGGGCGAGGTGCGCAAGTTCCTTGAAGACGGCGACGAAATCATCCTGCGTGCCCGCTGCCAGCGTGATGGATTTGCCTCCATCGGCTTTGGCGAATGCCGTGGCACCGTAGTCGCGGCGCGCTAAGAGGGCAGGGGCATGGAACTCTATACCTACTACCGTTCCACGGCGTCCTATCGGGTGCGCATTGCCCTGGCCCTCAAGGGCCTGGCGTTCACCGCGCTGCCGGTCAACCTGCTGGTACCCAAGGGCGGCGCCAATCGCCAGCCCGAATACCTGGCGATCAACCCGCAGGGCCGTGTCCCGGCCTTGCGCACCGATGAAGGCGAGCTGCTGATCCAGTCGCCGGCGATCATCGAGTACCTGGATGAACGTTATCCACAGCCCGCGCTACTGGCCGAGGACCTGGCGACCCGCGCCCATGAGCGCGCGGTGGCCGCGATCATCGGCTGTGACATTCACCCGCTGCACAACTCCAGCACCCAGAACCTCCTGCGCCAGTGGGGGCATGACGAAGCGCAGTTGCTGGCATGGATCGGGCATTGGATCAGCCAGGGCCTGGGCGCTGTCGAGCAATTGATCGGCGACCAGGGTTACTGCTTTGGCGAGCAGCCTGGCTTGGCGGATACCTTTCTGATCCCTCAGTTGTACGCGGCGGAGCGCTTCAAAGTGGCGCTGGACAGCTATCCACGGATCCTGCGCGTCGCAGCCTTGGCTGCCAAACATCCTGCATTTATCCAGGCCCATCCCTCCAACCAACCTGACACCCCCTAGATCAATGTGGGAGCTGGCTTGCCTGCGATGACGGTGTTGACTGACACACCGCCATCGCAGGCAAGCCAGCTCCCACAAGTGATACCCCATAAAAATAAAATAGGTACCTTGCGATGCACAATCAGATTGCCAGCTTTCGCGCGGCACTCGACGCCCGTCCGGTGTCGCGCTATCAGTGGTTGATTCTTCTGTTGTTGGCGTTGTTGCTGGTGACCGATGGCTACGATGCCCAGGTGCTGGGTTACGTGGTCCCGGCCCTGGCCCAGGACTGGGGCCTGGAAAAAGCCGCCTTCGGCCCTGTGTTCAGTGCCAACCTGCTGGGGCTGACCCTCGGCTCGCTGGCCGTGACGCCCTTGGCTGATCGCTTCGGCGTGCGCCGTATTTTGCTCGCTTGCGTACTGATCTACGCCAGCCTCACGGTGTTGATGGTGTTCGCCAATTCCCTCGAAACGCTGATGGTCGCGCGTTTTATCTGCGGCATTGGCATGGGCGGCGCGATGCCCAGCGCCATGGCGTTGATGTCGGAATACTCGCCACCGCGTATGCGCACCCTGATGGTGACGTTGGCGGCCTGTGGCTTCTCGTTCGGCGGGGCGGCGGGTGGTTTTGTCGCGGCGGGCTTTATCGACAGCTTCGGCTGGCAGGCGGTGTTCCTCGCCGGTGGCGTGACGCCATTGTTGTTGTTCCCGTTTCTGGCATGGCTGCTGCCTGAGTCCTTACCGCGTTTGTTGCGCGATGCGCCGCCCTATGCGCGCCTGCAGAAAGTCACGGAGCGCATGCTGCCCGGCTGGCAGGCACCGGCGGCCAGCGAACAACAGAATCGCCAGGAGCAGGGCAGCAAACTGACGGTGGTGGAGTTGTTCCGCAATGGTTATGCACGGCCAACGTTGCTGATCTGGTCGACCTTTTTCGTCAGCCTGATCCTGCTGTATTTCATGATCAGTTGGTTGCCGTCACTGTTGCTGGAAAGTGGCATGGCCTTGAATAAAGCCAACCTGGTGACCTCGATGTTCCTGTTCGCCGGCACCTTGGGCGCGATTGGCATGGCCTGGTTTGCCGACCGCCTGAAAAGCAAAGTGCGCTTGCTCTCGGGTGTGCTGGCGGCAGCGGCGCTGTGCACGATTCTGCTGGGGCTCAATCACGACAACCCGCGTTACCTGGTGGCATTTGTGTTTGCGGCGGGCTTTTGCATCATTGGCGGCCAGTTGACCCTCAATGCGTTTGCCAGCAACTTCTATCCAGCCCATGTGCGGGCCACTGGCACGGGATGGGCGTTGGGTGTCGGGCGCTTTGGTTCGATCCTGGGGCCACTGTTTGGCAGCATGCTGCTGGCGATGCATGTACCGGTGCAGCAGATTTTCTTCTTCTGTGCGATTCCGGCGGTGATTGCCGCGTTACTGATCATTCAGGTGCGTTCGCCTGAGGCCAAGGCGCCAAAAGATTCACTGCGTGGCGATATCCTCAAAACCTGAAGAACACCATGCTTACCTGTGGGAACTGTCGAGCCCGGCGCGGCTGCGATGGGGGCGACGCGGTCTAACGGTCGCCCCCATTCAATGCACCACCGCGCCAGGTGGCAGGTGGCCCAGGCGTTCAGTCAGTCTGAGTCGCTGCACCGGATCCTCGCTGAGCAACAGCGCATGCTCAAGGTCGAAGCGCTCGGCATTCGGGCAATCCAGATGCTTGTACAGGCTGGCCCGTGCCAGATAGTCGGCGGCATTGGCGTCGCCCAGTTCCAGCACCCGTTCGGCATCGATCAGCGCCGCAAGGTGATTGTCATTGGCCACGTACAGTTGCCGCAGGTTGCGCGACAGCCGTTGCAGGATCAGCCGCGGTTCGGCGCTGCGCAAGTGTTCGGCTTGCAGCTTGAGATTGGGGCCGTACTGGCGTTGCAGCAATTCGCGGCAGTCGTTGGGGTACAGCCGTCGCCCGCCACAGGGATCGAGCAAATGATCGGCACCGCTCACCCGTAGCAGGAAGTGCCCTGGAAAGTTGACCCCGGCCATGGGAATCCCCAGGCGCCGCGCCAACTCCAGGGCAATCAGACCCAGGGCCAGGGGTTGCCCGCGTCGGCGCTGCAACACCTTGTCCAACAGCGCGGCGGCGGGGCGCAAGGGGGTGAAGTCGTCCTGGGCGAACCCCAGGTCATTCATTATCCGCAGCAACGGCTGGCCCAGTTCATCGGCCGGCAGCAGCGGCATGCCCAGGCTGACCTGCTGGTGCAGCACAGTGAAGTCAGCCAGGATCGCCCGTGGCTCTACGGTAGGGTCGTGCTCGGCAGCGATCCATAAGGCGGCTTCAAACAGCGCCGGAGGCGAGCGGTGCAGGCAGTCGAAAAAGGCTTGGCGGGGATTCATTGCATTCTCCGTCGGATGTCCCGTTTTAGCCTTGCCGAGAACTTTCGTCCAGTCCCTTAGGACCTGGCCTACCTGGTTATGTCGCAAAGCCTGTAATTACGGGCTGCTTATTCCTGCGCGCTCCTGCAACCTTTTCCCGGCGGCCTATACTTGGCGACTACAAGCAGTCATTCGGGAGCTCGACGATGTTTGCTCTCATGCACAGCACCCGCGTTGAATCCCTGCACCTGAGCGTTGACCCGGTGACCGGGTTGAAGGCGGTCATTGCCATTCACAGCAGTCGCCTGGGGCCGGCCCTGGGGGGCTGTCGCTACCTGGCTTACCCCGACGACGAAAGCGCCGTGGCCGACGCCGCACGCCTGGCCCAGGGCATGAGCTACAAAGCCGCGCTGGCCGGTTTGCCGGTAGGCGGCGGCAACGCGGTGATCATCCGTCCCGCCCATGTCGAAAGCCGCGCCGCGTTGTTCGAAGCCTTCGGCCGGTGTATCGAGCAGCTCGATGGCCGCTACATCACTGCCATCGACAGCGGCACTTCCGTGGCCGACATGGATTGCATCGCCCAGCACACCCGTTTTGTCACCAGCACCACCGCCGCCGGCGACCCTTCGCCCCATGCGGCCATGGGCGTATTCGCCGGCATCCGCACCGCCGCCATGGCCCGCCTGGGCAGCGACAACCTGGAAGGCCTGCGAGTGGCAATCCAGGGCCTGGGCAACGTCGGCTACGCCCTGGCCGAACAACTGCACGCCGCCGGCGCCGAATTGCTGGTGAGTGATATCGACCCTGGCAAAGTGCAACTGGCCATGGAGCAACTGGGCGCCCACCCGATTGCCAACGATGCGTTGCTCAGCACCCCGTGCGACATCCTCGCGCCCTGCGGCCTGGGCGCCGTGCTCAATCGCCAGAGCGTCGCCCAACTGCGCTGCGCCGCCGTGGCCGGCTCGGCCAGCGCACAACTGACCCACCTGCAAGTGGCCGACCAGTTGGAGGCACGTGGCATCCTCTACGCACCGGATTACGTGATCAACTCCGGCGGCCTGATCTACGTCGCCCTCAAGCACGGTGGCGCGGACCTGGCGACTATCACCGCACACCTGTCCAACATCGGTACACGCCTGACCGAAATCTTCGCCCACGCCCAAGCCGAAAAACGCTCACCCGCGCGGGTCGCCGATGAACTGGCCGAGCGCCTGCTGTACGCCTAGCACTTATTAAAAAGGCCCTGAATCATCGATTCAGGGCCTGTTCAATTCGGGCTTTATTCCGCCGCGGGGTTCAGCAACTCGGACAGCGCGTCCGGCTGGCTCTTGAACGCCTTGGCAAACACATCGCGATTCTTCGCCATGTAGATCCCGGCTTCCTCCACCTGCTGCTCACTCAGGGACGGCACGGCTTTTTGCAACACTTCTGCGAGCAACTCAGCGAGTTCAAGCATCTTGTCATGACGGTCAGCTTCGGCTTTATCCATGAACAAACGCTCCAGATCTCGGCTGCTGCGGTATACCACTTCGACGGCCATTCACCACCTCACATGCCTTCACGATAGTTGTCTATTGCGACTACTGTATTTATATACAGCTAAAAGGATAAGCCAATCCAGGGGGTTTGGGTAGCAGCTTTTTAATGTAGTCGGGAAATGGGGCTTTGCTACAAAGGAAAATTTCTGACAACTTGCCGGGGTTGCGCTGGATTTGTCCGGTGGCTTACCTTCCTCGGGCGCTGTGTATGCAGCGATTGGGCTTGTCGGCCCGGTAGAAGATAGCGCAACAACCCCCAACAAGAACGCTGGTGTTTTTACGCCTGCTTTCCTGTGTCGAGGCGGGGTGCTGGGTTTCTTCTTACCGGTCCGTCACCCAATCTGCTTGGCGGCAGACGGTGCTGGATATCCATTCGATCAAGAAGAGATACGCCATGCCCAACCCCCCAGACTCACTTCATCGCTTTGAGCACGACAGTCAAAACAGCAACGACTAGACTCCTTCTTCATCAACAATGGAGGCTTTTATGGACACTTCCTTTTCTTCTGCTACCCCCGCAGAGACTGAAGAGCAGGCCGACAGCTATGACCGGTGGTTTCGCGCCAAGGTGCAAGCCGCTCTTGATGACCCAAGGCCAGGTATTCCTCATGATGAGGTGATGGCTGAGATGCGCGCCCTGATCGCATCCAAACGCAAGAAAGGCGATGCTGATTGAGTGGGCGCCCGCAGCGCGGGAGCAACTCCAGCAAATTATTAGTTACATCAGCGACCGCAATTTAGTCGCAGCACTTGAGCTAAACCAGGCAATAGAAGCCTCTGTACTGGCTCTGTCCCGTAGGCCCCATCTTTACCGACCCGGACGTGTTATCGGCACGCGGGAGATGGTGGTTCATCCAAATTATCTGGTTGTTTATCAAGTGACGGACTACATCCGGGTACTCTCGGTCTTGCATGCGCGCCAACGGTATCCCTGATAAACCGGCCTCTCGGAGGCTCAGAGTTAATGTGTTTTTCTGTATGCGTGTCTCCTGTCATTCCACCATCATCTCATTCTGCAATCTCTGGCCTTCTTTCTGCATGCAGAGAAATCGTCATGCCAAACGGGCATTATCCCCGGGCCAAAGCATGGCTTAGGCAATGGCAAACAGTTGGCTATTTTTTAAACAGTGGTGGTGAGTAATGACAGAAATGAAGTGGGCCGACAAAGTGCGCAAAAGCTTGCACGCAAACGCAGATTCCCTGGGTAATCTGGCGGTGGAGGCGTTTCACTACCTAGCGCTGTTTGGCATCGGTGCAATCACCGCCTATGCGGCTGTGCTGACCTTTATCGACATGTTGCAAAAAGGTGGCATCAGCGTTGATGACATCCTGTTGCTGTTTATCTACCTGGAGCTGGGCGCCATGGTGGGGATCTATTTCAAGACCAACCACATGCCCATCCGCTTCCTGCTTTACGTAGCAATCACCGCATTGACCCGCCTGCTGATCGGCGACGTGTCTCACCACAATGCCCCGGACCTGGGCATCATTTACCTGTGCGGTGGGATTCTGCTGTTGGCGTTTGCCATCCTGGTGGTGCGCTTTGCGTCGTCGCGTTACCCATCGGTCAAGGAAAAGTCCGAGTCCTGAGTCAGAGCCCGGCCGTGATCGGCGGCCGGTTGCTCGGTGGGCGCTGCAGCAGTTTGTGACTGTCGCCGTCGGTCATCACCGCCAGGATCTCCATGGCGCTGTGCCCCTGTTCAATGGCAATGCCGAATTGCACGCTTTGCACCAGGCGTTTGAGGCGTTGTGGGTCGTTGCGCTGTTCGGCGCTGATCATGCGTTTGGCAACCACGCCGCTGTCGTCGGAGAGGGTCAGCATGATGCTGCCGTCCAGGCGCTGGATGCTCAGGTTGACCCGGTACTTTGGGGAGAACGTGTCGGTGATCAGCTGAAAAGGATTGTCCATGGTGCGTTACCGCCTGATAAGAACATGCACTGATTGACGACCGGTATCGGGATTGGTTCGTGTTGCCTGACCACCGGTCACAAGCTCCGTTTTCCTTCAGTGGGTGTACAGCAAGGGGCGTGCCGTACAGGCATCTTTCTGACGACGAGCTGCCCCTGTGGGAGCGGGCTTGCCCGCGATTGCGGTGGATCAGCCAACCATTTAGTGACTGACATACCGCCATCGCGGGCAAACCCGCTCCTACAGGGTGATCTGTTTCAGGGCACTAGCGAGAAAATGACCGCAGACAGCGCAATCAACCCCAGCAGCACCACAAATACATTCGATACCTGGCCCGAATACTGGCGCAGCGATGGCACGCGGCGGATGGCGTACATCGGCATCAGGAACAGCAAGCACGCGATGATCGGCCCGCCCATGGTTTCGATCATGCCCAGGATGCTTGGGTTGAAGGTGGCGACGGCCCAGCAACTGAGGATCATGAACACAGCGGTGCAACGTTCCAGCCAGCGCGCCGACAGGGTGCGGTTGCGCCCGCGCAGGGATTTGACGATCAGGCCCTGGAAGCCTTCGCTGGCGCCGATGTAGTGGCCGAGGAAGGATTTGGTGATGGCCACCAGCGCGATCAAAGGCGCAGCGTAGGCGATCACCGGGGTCTGGAAGTGGTTGGCCAGGTAGGACAGGATCGAGATGTTCTGTGCCTTGGCGGCCGCGAGGTCGGCGGGTGACAGTGCCAGTACGCAACTGAAGCAGAAGAACATCACGGTGAGCACCATCATGCCGTGGGCCATGGCCAGGATGCCGCTGCTCTTGCGTTCGGCTTGGGCGCCGTACACGCGTTTCTGGTCCACCGCGAAGGCCGAGATGATCGGCGAATGGTTAAACGAAAACACCATCACCGGAATCGCCAGCCACAGGGTCTTGAAGAATGCCGGCAGGGGCATGCCCTCGCTGGCCGAAGCGAAGAACGCACCGTTCCAGTTGGGGATCAGGCTCAGCGCCAGCAACAGCAGGGCGGCGACAAACGGGTAGACCAGCACGCTCATGGCCTTGACGATCACGCCCTGGCCGCAACGCACAATGGCCATCAGGCCGAGGATCAGTACCAGGGACAGAATCGCCCGTGGGGGCGGGGTCATGTGCAGTTGGTGTTCCATGAAACTGCCGAGGGTGTTGGTCAGCGCGACGCTGTACACCAGCAGGATCGGGAAGATGGCGAAAAAGTACAGCAGGGTGATCAGCTTGCCGGCGCCAACGCCGAAATGTTCTTCCACGACGTCCGTAATGTCGCCGGATTTGCCCGACAGCACAAAGCGCGTCAGCCCACGGTGGGCGAAGAAGGTCATGGGGAAGGCCAGCAGCGCCAGGATGATCAATGGCCAGAAGCCACCGACCCCGGCGTTGATCGGCAGGAACAGGGTGCCGGCACCGATGGCGGTGCCGTAGAGGCCGAGCATCCAGGTGGTGTCGTGCTTGGTCCAGCCGGTGGTTACGGTTTGCGTGACAGAAGCGGGATTTTCGGCAGCAGGTGTACGTACATCGGTCATCGTTATTGCCTCGTTATTATTTTTGCGCGGGCTCACGTATGGGGCGGGTAGTCGTGCTCCTCAGCACTCCACCCAACTGACAGCCAGGCCGCCCCGTGAAGTTTCTTTGTATTTGTCATGCATGTCGGCGCCGGTATCGCGCATGGTGCGGATCACCCGGTCGAGGGAGATAAAGTGCTTGCCGTCGCCGCGCAGGGCCATCTGCGTGGCGTTGATGGCTTTGACGGCGGCGATGGCATTGCGCTCGATACAGGGCACCTGGACCAGGCCACCGACTGGATCGCAGGTCAGGCCGAGGTTGTGCTCCAGGCCGATTTCGGCGGCGTTTTCCAGTTGCTCGGGGGTGGCGCCGAGAATGTCCGCCAGACCTGCGGCGGCCATGGCGCAGGCCGAGCCGACTTCGCCCTGGCAGCCGACTTCGGCGCCGGAGATCGAGGCGTTTTTCTTGCACAGGATGCCGACGGCGGCGGCAGCCAGAAAGAAATTGACCACATCATCATCAGACGCGTCGGCGTTGAATTTCATGTAGTAGTGCAGCACTGCCGGAATGATCCCGGCCGCGCCATTGGTCGGCGCGGTGACCATGCGCCCACCGGCGGCGTTTTCTTCGTTGACGGCGAGGGCGAACAGGTTGACCCATTCCATGGCCGACAACGTTGAAGTGATCACATTCGGTTTGCCTATTTCCAGCAGGCTACGGTGCAGCTTGGCGGCGCGGCGCGGTACATCCAGGCCGCCGGGCAAGATGCCCTCATCACGCAGGCCCTGCTCGACGCACTCGCGCATCACCGACCAGATATGCAGCAGGCCGCTACGGATGTCTTCGTCACTGCGCCAGGCGCGCTCGTTGGCCATCATCAATTCGGAAACCCGCAGGCCGTGCTTGTTGCACAGGGCCAGCAGTTCGACGGCGCTGGAAAAGTCGTAGGGCAGTTCTACATCGCTGGTGGGAGCAATACCCGACTCGGCTTCCGCGGCCTCGATGATGAAACCACCGCCCACCGAGTAGTAGGTCTGTTCGCTCAACAGGCCGTCTGCCCCGTAGGCATGCAGGGACATGGCGTTGGGGTGGTAGGGCAGGCTTTCCTCCAGCAGCAGGAGGTCGTGCTGCCAGTTGAAGGAGATTTCTTGGGTACCGGCAAGCAACAATCGGCCTGATTCGCGCAACTGCTGGATACGCGGCCCGATCGAGGTAGGGTCAACCCGATCCGGCCATTCGCCCATCAGCCCCATCACGCAGGCGCGGTCGGTGGCATGGCCCACGCCGGTGGCAGACAGAGAACCGTACAGGCGCACTTCCACGCGCTGGGTTTGCTCCAGCACTTGTTGGTCTGCGAGGGATTGGGCGAAGGTGGCCGCCGCCCGCATGGGGCCAACGGTATGGGAGCTGGACGGGCCGATGCCCACCTTGAATAGATCAAAAACGCTGATAGCCATGCTAAAGCCTTACAAGCTATGGAGTAGGAAATCGCTGCCATTGTTTGTAGGACAAGCGGAAGTGGCGCGATACTGCCCCTCTAGATCGGCACTGACCAACGAATTATCCTAAGACACCCTTTAGCAGGACTAAACTCTATGGCCCGCCCCCTGCATGCCCAGACGTATGTCTGGTTGCACGTATTTGCCTGCGCTGCACGGCATCTGTCCTTTACCCGTTGCGCCGAAGAACTGCACATAACACCCGGTGCAGTCAGCCAGCAGATTCGCCAATTGGAAGAGCGCCTGGGCTTTCGCCTGTTTCATCGACGGGCGCGCGGCGTGGAGTTGAGTGCCGAAGGGCAGCGGCTGGCGATCACGGTGAGCGAGGCCTACGGCAGTATCGATGCCGAGTTGCAGCGCCTGGATGCGGGGATGATCAGCGGCACCTTGCGCCTGCGCTCCATTCCGTCATTCCTCGGCAAGTGGTTGACGCCGCGCCTGCCGCGTTTGCAGCAGCGTTTTCCGGATATCCAACTGCGATTGGTGGCCGAAGACAGCAGCATCGCCTTGCACGAAGGCGACTTCGATCTGGCCATCGACCTTAACGACGGCAGTTATCCGGGTTTGTTATCCACAGCCTTGCTGGATGAGCAGATATTCCCGGTGTGCGCGCCGAGCCTGTTGCGCGGTCGGCCACCGCTGCACGGCCCGGCCGACCTGGCCCATTTCCCGTTACTGCACGACATCACCGCCTGGCGTGGGAGTTATGAGTATGCGGAGTGGGAGTTTTACCTGAATGCTATCGGCTATCACGACGCGGACGTGCGGCGCGGCCACACCTTCAACCGTAACCACCTGACCATCGAGGCCGCCATTGCCGGCATGGGTGTGGCGATTGCCCGGCGCACCCTGCTCAATGATGAATTGGAGCGTGGCACCCTGATCGTGCCGTTCGGGCTCGCGGTTGCGAATCACAAACGCTACGTGCTGCTGTATGCGCCAGGCGCGCTGAACCATCCCGGCGTACGTGCGGTGCATGACTGGCTGGTGGAGGAGGCGGAGATTTTTCGCGGATTGCACCCCTTGGGAGAGGGGCAATTGTGAGGATTTACGCAGGTGAGCAGGTGTACCCAACTCCCGACCATAACAGCGCTTTGGGCGGTTGTCAGACTTAATTTGTAATGTAGGATTTATCTTTGCGTAGGGGTTGAATTGTTCTCTCAGGTGCTCAATTGTGTAATCAAGAGGTCATGGTTTCACCGCATCGGTGTTGCAGTTGTGATCTCTGGCGAGCTAGCTGAAATAAGGGAAACACTATGCAAATCCTAGTCAACAGCGATAACCATATTGAAAGCAGCATCCGACTGGAGGAGTGGGTACGTACTACCATTGAGAGCACGCTCGAACGTTATGAAGAAGACTTGACCCGCATCGAAGTCTTTTTGAAGGATGAGAACGGCGACAAGCCGGGCCCCCACGATTTAAGTTGCCGCCTGGAAGCGCGGCCAAAGGGGCATCAACCGATTTCGGTTATCCATAAAGCCGACACCCTGGAACAAGCGATCGACGGGGCGGCCACCAAACTGGATAACGCGCTGGAACATCTGTTCGGCAGGCTGCAAGGCAAGCCGCGTGCAGAGAAAAGCACGCCAAACAACCAAGTCGATGAAGCCGGGCTTGAAGAGGAATTCCTGGAAAACGAACAGGCTGCGCTTAACAGCTGATTGCTGAGTGTTTTTCAACCCCATACAAAACGGGCCTGCAGATGCAGGCCCGTTTTTTTGTGTCTGATGAACGCTTCACTGTGGGAGCGAGCTTGCTCGCGAAGGGCGTAAAGGATAACGCGCAGATCCTGCGGGCACGCGGTGTTCTTAAGCTTTTCGCGAGCAAGCTCGCTCCTACAGTAAGCCGGTAGTCCGGCCGTCAGAATGCGACCGAGGTCTGTACGTACACCGTGCGCGGTTCGCCCACGTATTTGCCCTTGTTGTTGTCGTCAAACGAGCGGGTGTAGTACTGGGTGTTGAAGATGTTCTTCACCCCCACCGCCACATTCAAGTCCGACAATTGCGGGCCGAAGTCATAGGCCGCGCGGCTGCTGAACAGCATGTAGCCAGGAATGCGCCCGGTGCTGCCGTCCACGCTTTCAGCCCGGGTGTTGGCGTTGTCGGCGAATTGGCTGCTCTGGTAGGTGCTGTCCAGGTTCAACTTCCATGCACCTTCGGTGTAGCCCACGCCCAGGGTGCCTTTGTGCTTGGACGAAAACGGCACGCGGTTGCCTTTGTTCGGGCCGTCTTCACGGATGGTTGCATCGACGTAGGCGTAGCTGGCGTACACATCAAAACCGGCCAGCGCCGGGCTCAAGCCATCGAGAGCATAATTGAGGCTGGACTCGATGCCCTGGTGCCGGGTTTCGCCCCGGGCGATCACCGAGTCGTTGGTCTGGTTGCTTTCATACTGGTTGTCGAAGTTGATCAGGAACGCACCGATTTCCGCGCGCAGCGCGCCGTTGTCGTAGCGGGTGCCGACTTCCCAGGTGCGGGCCTTTTCCGGCTTGACCGCGCCGCTGCTCACACGGTTGGGCATCTGGCTGTACTGCACGCTGCCGAAGGAGCCTTCGGTGTTGGCGTACAGGTTCCAGTCGTCGGTCAGGTGATAGAGCACGTTCAACGCCGGCAAGGCGGTGTTGTAGTCGCCCTTGTATTTGACGTTGGTCAGGTTGTTGGTCTGTTGCGACTTGATCATCTCGTAGCGGATGCCAGGGGTTATGGTCCACTTGCCGATATCGATCCGGTCGTCGATAAAGAATGCATTGGCTTCGGTGCCACCCCGGGTGTCGCGGTCGTTGCGGCTGTCGGTGTTGGGCAGTTGCTGGTTGGCCGCAATCGGCGTGCGGTAGCGCAATTCATGCCCGGCTTCGTTGATGTAGCGGTAGCCCACACCGACTTCGTGGCTGGTCGGGCCGAGGTCGAAGCCTTGGGCCAGGCGCGTTTCCAGGCCGCGTACCCAATACTCGCGCGGTGACAGCGAAAGGAAGCTGCCCTGGTCCAGATAACCGCTGCGCAGGGTCTTGGTAAAGAAGCTGTTGACGGTGAATTCCCGGCGATCTTCCTGGTAGCGGTAGCCGACGTTAAACATCGTACGGCGGCCCCAGAATTTGTCGTAGGGGCGGGTGGACTGATACGGGTCGGCCTTGTAGGCCGCAGTGCTCAAGCCACCGGGCATATCGGCCTGACCTTCGTAGTACTGGGCCATGGCATTGAAGCTGTTGGCTTCGTCCAGTTGGTAGTTGCCCTTGAGGATCAGGTCGTCGATTTGTGTGTCGCTGTGTTCGCGCCAGTCACCGCCGCGGGTGCCGGAATACAGGATCGCGCCGCCCAGGCCGTTGTCGGCAGTGCCGCCCGCCAGCAGATTGCCGGTGGTCTTGAAGCCATCATGGCTGGAGGATGGGCTGGTCTCGGTCTGCAGGCCACCCTTGACCGTCGGTGCATCCGGAATCGCCCGGGTCACGAAGTTGACTACGCCGCCGACGTTTTGCGGCCCGTAACGCACGGCGCCACCGCCGCGCACCACGTCTACTGCATCCATGTTGCCCATGCTGACCGGCGCGAACGACAGTTGCGGTTGGCCATACGGGGCGAAGGGCACCGGAATCCCGTCCATCAATACCGTCGAGCGTGACGCCAGGCGCGGATTGAGCCCGCGAATGCCGAAGTTCAGCGCCATGTCGTGGCTGCCGGTGCCGTTGTTTTCTGGAGCGTTGACCCCGGGAATGCGGTTGAGCACGTCCCTGGCCTGGGTTGCGCCCTGGCGCTCGAACTCTTCGCGACGGATCACATCACGGGCGCCGGGGTGTTCGAAGACGTTGGTTTGCGCGGCATCGCCCAGCCAGTCTCCCACGACATTGGACGTGCCCAGCTCCAGGGTGGCCGGTGCGTTCAGCGGTTGCAGGCTGTAGGCGTTGTTACCTTCGGCGCGGGCTTGCAGGCCGGTGCCCTTGAGCAATGCGTTCAAACCTTGCTCGGTGGTGTAGTTGCCTGTCAGGCCCTGGCTTTGTACGCCGGCGGTCACTTCCGAGCCAAAGGAAATCAGCACGCCGGCTTCACGGCCAAACTGATTCAGCGCGGCCTCCAGGGACGTCGGGGCGATCTGATAAGGCTTGGCCTCGGCCGCCATGGCGTAGGGCAGGGCGCTGAAACTGAGGCTCGCGCCCAGCAGCAAGTGGCGCAGCGTGCGGGTAAGTGGCGTCAGGCGAGTCGGTTGCTGGGGCATGAAGAACGTTCCTCAGAGGTGGGAAACTGGGTGGCTTTCCCTCTCTGTCACGCGAGGTGCGGAAAACGGCTCAAGTTTGCCGAAAATAATTTAAACGCGGGCTTCGACGCTGACCCAGTAACGGGTAAAACGTCGCACTTTGACCGGCAGGCTGATTTGCAGCAGGTCGAGGATGCGTTCGCTGTCGTCCAACGGGTAGCTGCCGGAGATCAGCAAGTTCGCCACCTGTGGATCACACTGCAATTGGCCGCGGCGATATCGGCTCAGTTCCTCGAGGAAATCTGCCAGGCGCATGTGCGACGCCACCAGCATGCCGTCGGCCCAGGCGCCCGTATTGGCATCGGTGGGGCGCGGCATATCCCAGCCTTTGCGGGTGAGGTTGGCCAGGTGGGATTTTTCCAGGGTCAGGGGCAGACCGCTGTAGGACTTGGGTGACATTTGCACCTGGCCATCCAGCACCGCGACCTGGGTGTGATCGTTGAACTGGCGCACATTCACCTGCGCCGCCTGGGTGGTGACGATGCCCTGGCTGGTGATGATCTGCAGTGGGGTGTTGGCGCGCAGCAATATCTCGCCTTCGAGCAGGCGGATCAGCCGTTGTGGGCCATCGAATTGCACATCCACCGCACTCGCGGTATTGAGTTGCAGTTGGCTGCCATCGGCCAGCTGTACCTTGCGCCGCTGGCCGAGGGGGCTGCGGTAGTCGGCGGTCAATGGCGGGATCAAGTGCTGCTGGCGCAAGCCCCAGGTCGCTGCCGAACCGGCGCCCAGAATCAACAACAGCTTCAGGGCCTGGCGCCGGCTACTCGATTGCGGTGCGTTCAACGTCGCATGGGCCAGGGGCGAGGGCATCCCGCGCAAGCGCTGGTTGACCCGCTGTATATGCTCCCACGCCCGTTGATGTTCGCTGTGGGCATCCAGCCAATGCTGCCAGTTTGCCTGTTGGCGCGGGTTGAGCGGGCCTTGCTGCATTTGCATCAGCCACTGCACCGCCTGCTCGGCGACTTGGGTCGAGAAGTTCGCGGTGGGGTTCATAGGGCGAAATAGCAGCGCATGGCGGCTTTATTCAGATGACGTTTGACGGTGGCGATGGAGATCCCCAGTTCGGCAGCGATTTGCCCGTAGGTCAGGCCATCGAGTTGGGCCAGCAGGAAAGCGCGCTTGACCAGCACTGGCAAACCGTCGAGCAACTGGTCCAGCTCCATCAGGGTTTGCAGGATGATCGCCCGCTCTTCTTCCGACGGCGCAACGAACTCGGGCATTTGCGCCAGGGCATCGAGGTAGGCGCGTTCCAGGTCCTGGCGGCGGTAGTGGTTGAACAGCACGCGCTTGGCGATGGTGGTGAGGAAGGCGCGGGGCTCGATCAGCGTCGGTGTCTCGCGGGCGGTCAACACCCGGATAAACGTATCCTGGGCCAGGTCTGCGGCACTTTGCGGGCAGCCGAGCTTGCGTCGCAACCAGCCGGTCAGCCAGTGGTGATGGTCGTGATACAGGACTTCGACGGTATTGGACGGCCGCAACGCGAACACTCCGGCAGCATCTGCATGCTTTAGGTAACGAGAATTGTTCGCATTGTAGGCGGCGAGATGGCATTCAGCAATCGGCAGAAGACCGATAGCTGCTTTTATAGCCGCCAGTCACCTGTGGGAGCTGGCTTGCCTGCGATAGCGCTGTGTCAGTCACCTATGCGTTAACTGACCCACCGCTATCGCAGGCAAGCCAGCTCCCACATTTGTTTTGTGGCGTGTCCAAAACTTCCTGCCTCGCCGAGATCCCCTGTGTGGGCTTGCCCGCGAAGGCGGTGGTTCAGCCACCTGTATATCGACTGCCCCACCGCCATCGCAGCCAAGGTACATTTGATGTTCGTCGTTCTCTTTTGCTTATGAGAATATTTATCATTAAACTCCCGCCCCTGATAAACCAGGCGCCACTGGCATGAAAAGCAAAGCCTCACTTCCTCTTTCCTATCGCCTCGGTGTGACGTCGCGCCTGCTGGCGGCTGTCGTCGGCGGCTATGTGTTGGCGTCCCTGGCCAGCGTGTGCCTGAGCTTCTGGCTGCCACTCTCGCGCGCCGATGCGGTGGTCAGTGGCATGCTCAGTTCCTTTGTGTTCTACCTGCTGGCGGTGATCTGGTGCTTTGCCTGCCGCAGTGCGGCCCGCGCCTGGTTTGGCGTGCTGGTGCCGTGCGCGATATTGGCCACCCTGGCTGGCCTGGCCTATTGGATGGGGCGCCCATGAAAGAGGGTTTCCGTCAGGCAATGGCCTGGTTGCACACCTGGGCCGGGTTGATTTTCGGCTGGTTGCTGTTCGCGATTTTCCTCACCGGCACCCTGTCTTACTTCAAGGGCGAAATCACCCACTGGATGCAGCCGGAAGTACCCGCCCATGCCGTGGACGATGCGCGCAGCGTGGCCGTGGCGCAACGCTACCTGGAACAGCACGCACCCACGGCGGCCCGTTGGTTTATCGGCTTGCCCGATAGCCGCGACCCCGGTTTATCGGTGATGTGGCAAGACAAGATCGACCCTGGCCGGCGCGGCAATTTCATCGAGAAAATGCTCGACCCGGTCTCCGGCGAACAGCTCCAGGCCCGGGAAACCATGGGCGGCGAGTTCTTCTACCGGTTCCACTTCCAGTTGCAGATGCCCCATCCGTGGGGGCGCTGGTTGTCGACTATCGCCGCGATGGTGATGTTTGTGGCGCTGATCACCGGGATCATCACCCACAAGAAAATCTTCAAGGACTTCTTCACCTTCCGTCCGCGCAAGGGCCAGCGCTCCTGGCTCGATGGGCACAATGCGGTCGGCGTGCTGGTGTTGCCGTTCCACCTGATGATCACCTACAGCAGCCTGGTGATTTTCATGACCATGGTCATGCCCGCCAGCATCATCGCGTCCTATGACGGCGACACCCGCGCCTTCTTCAATGAATTGTTCCCCGCCACCGACAACGCGCCGGCCCTCGGCCAGCCGGGCAAACTGCAGCCGTTGGCGCCGCTGGTGGAACAGGCGCGGGCGCAGTGGGACGGTGGTCATGTGGGGCGGCTGGCGGTGAACAACCCTGGCGATGTGAATGCCTCGGTCAATGTCTCCCGCGCCGGCTCTGACCGGGTGGTGCATGATTTCGGCAGTACCGTGTCGTTTAATGGCAACACTGGCCAGCTGCTACGGGTCAGTGCCGAGCAGTCGCTGCCGATGGCGATTGGGGGCAGCTTCTATGGCCTGCACATGGGGCATTTCGCCGGCCCGCTGCTGCGGTGGCTGTACTTTATCTGCGGCCTGGCGGGCACGGCGATGATTGGCACCGGCCTGGTGATCTGGCTGGGCAAGCGGCAGCTCAAGCACGCAAAAACCGGGGTGATGCCGTTTGAATTGCGCCTGGTTGAAGTGCTGAACCTGGCCAGTATGTCCGGGCTGCTCATCGCCATTGCAGTGTTTTTCTGGGCCAATCGCCTGCTGCCTGCGACCTTCGCCGAGCGTTCGGACTGGGAAGTGCAGAGCTTCTTTATCGCCTGGGGCCTGACCTTGCTCCATGCCATGCTGCGCCGTGGCCGCCGCGCCTGGATCGAGCAACTGGGCCTGGGCGCCGTGCTGTTCATGGCCGTGCCGCTGCTCAATGCGCTGACCACTTCCGAGCACCTGGGCGTGTCGCTGGCCAAGGGTGATTGGGCCATGGCCGGTTTTGACCTGACGTGCCTGGGCAGCGGCCTGTTCCTGGCCTGGGCTGCCTGGAAAATGCAGCACCGCAGCGCCGAGCAGCCCCGGGCCGAGCGTGCCCGCCCACTGACTCTCAAAGGCGAGGTGCACTGATGTTGCTGGCCTTGTTGCTGTGCTACGCAGGCTTTGTTGCGCTGTGCCTGTCCCTGGATCGTCACCACGGCGAGTTGCTGCACAGCAAACCTTCGCCACGGCGGCGCCTGGGGTTGCGTGTGGGCGGATGGCTGCTGTTGGCGCTGTCGATCTGGCCGGCGGTGCACATGGCCGGCTGGAGCCGGGGCCTGGTGGACTGGTGCGCGGTGCTGATGCTCAGCGGGCTGTTGCTGGTGTTGCTGTTGCCGTATCGGCCAAGGCTGGCCTTGATCCTCGCGGGCATCGGCCTGCTGGCCAGCCCCGTTGCGGCATTCGCGACCCTCTGAGCCCTGTCGATGATCAGCACACCGCCCGAACCCCAGGATCACCCCCACGCAGAATCGTCGGGCGGGCGTGCACATTTCCTGCAGGTATTTTTGTCCCAGCGCTCACAGATGGAGGCGTTGGTCAGCCGCCGCGTAGGCTGCCGGGCGACGGCCGCGGACCTGGTGCAGGACTTGTTCCTGCGCTTCTGGCGCCGGCCCCTGGTGCAGGTCGAAGAACTCAGCACCTACCTGCTGCGCTGCGCCGGCAATATCGCCATCGACCACTTGCGCAGCGAAGGCGCGCGGGTGCGCGGCAATGAAGGCTGGTTGCCGGAACATCAGGATCATCACGGCTCCGAGCCCCAGGCCGCGCTGGAAGCGGGCAACGATCTGCGCCATGTGGAAGCGGCGCTGCGCAGTTTGCCGGAGCGTACGCGGCAGATCTTTTTGCTCAACCGCATCCACGGGCGCAAATACGCAGAAATCGCCAAGGCCATGGGCCTGTCCCAAAGTGCCGTGGAAAAACATATGATGCGCGCCCTCGAAGCCTGCAAAGCCAGCCTTCGTGAACCCCCACCACCACGCTCGCCAGGGAAAGCACCGTGAACGTCACCCCGACGCCCGCCCAGGAACAGGCCGCCCTGGCCTGGCTCAGCCTGCTGCACGATGCGCCGAGCAGTGGCGACCAGGCCACGTTCAGCCGCTGGCTGCGCGCCGACCCGGCCCATGTCGAGGCGTATGCCCAGGCCCAGGTGTTGTGGGAGTTGAGCGAAGTGCCGGCGAGCACCCTGGCCGACGAAGATGCCTTGGCCTTGCAGCGTTACCTCAAGGCCATGGATGGCGCGAAACCCGCCCGTGTGCGCCGCTGGTCTGCGGCACTGGCGATGGCGGCTTGCCTGGTGTTGATGGTGTCGATGGGCGCCGGTTGGCAGCCGCAGCGCTGGGCCGACGACCTGGGCGCCGATTACGTCAGCGCGCCGGGTGAAGTCAAAACCGTGACCCTGGCCGATCACAGCCAAATCACCCTGGATGCCGACAGCGCGATTGCCGTGGATTTCAGCCAGGGCGAGCGGCATATCCAACTGCGTCGTGGCGCCGGTTTTTTCAATGTCGCCCACACAGGGCAAGCCTTTGTGGTGCACGCCGACAGCGGCGAAGTGCGGGTGCTGGGCACGCAGTTTGAAGTGCGCCTGCAACCGGCGGGCGCCCAGGTAACGGTGTTGTCGGGGCGGGTAGGGGTGACGCCGTCTGCCCAGGGTACTCAGCAGATTCTGACGGCCGGCCAACAACTGGCCTACGTCGAGGGTGTGGCTGATGAGCGGCATGCCGTGGACAGTGAATCACGCCTGGGGTGGCGCGACGGTTGGCTCAACTACTACAAGGCCCCATTGGCCGATGTGGTCAAGGACCTTGGCCGTTACTACCCCGGCCGCATCCTGCTGCTCAATGACCAACTCGGCGCCCGCCGGGTCAGCGGCAGCTTCCCGAGCAAGGACCCCGAGGCGGTGCTCAAGGCATTGCAAGCAGTGCTGGGTTTTGAGCAGCACAATGTGCTGGGCCGGCTGATCGTCGTTCGCTAAAAACTATCCACACCCCTGTAGGAGCCGGCCGGCGATGGCGTCGTCAAGAGCAGCGTAGGTCTTGGGGGCCTCATCGCTGGCAAGCCAGTTCCTACAGGGAATGGGTGGGTGAGAGAGAGTTGATAACTGTTCTTATTTGTATTTATGATATGTTATTACATTCAGCGAAGGAGCCTCCCCCATGAAAGTCCTATCCTCACTTAAAGAAGCCAAAAACCGTCACCGCGACTGCCAGATCGTCAAGCGCCGTGGGCGGATCTATGTGATCTGCAAATCCAACCCACGCTTCAAGGCCCGCCAGGGTGGGGCAAAAAACAAGAATAAAGGCTGAGGGTGAAATTATTTTCAATTTCACCTGAGGTAAAACCCCACGCCATCCGTGTAGTGCTTGAAACTGCGATAAATTCGCATTAACGGCGTTTTCTACACGGGTTCTCAAGCATGAAGTCCAGGGCAAAGTCGGCGGCAGGCGGTTCGGTTAAACAGTGGCTGGGAGCCTCCCTTCTGGCCGCTTCAGGTCTGGCGGTATTGCCGCTGAGCCTGGCGCAGGCGGCGGATGCGCAACAGCAAAGCACGGTCTTCAACTTTGCACTCCAGGCCAAACCGTTGCCCCAGGCACTGAGCGATTTCAGTCGCGTGACCGGCATCAGCGTGGTCTACACCGACGAAGCGCCCTACACCCTCAATGCCCCGGCCGTCACTGGGCAGATGAGTGCGGCCCAGGCCCTGCAGCGCCTGCTGGGCAGTTCCGGCTTGACCTTCCGCCAGATCGACGCGCGCACCCTGGCCCTGGAGCCGCTGCCTACCGAAGGCGCGGTCAACCTCGGCGCCACGACCATCAGCGGCGTGAACCCGCAGCAAGCCACCAGCTACCAGCCACCGCCCACCAGTTCGGTGATGCGCTCCCAGGGCTTGCTGCTGGAAACACCGCAAACCGTGAACATCGTGCCGGCCCAGGTGATGCGCGACCAGGTGCCGCGCAACCTCGACGATGCATTGACCAACATCAGCGGCGTCACCCAAGCCAACACCTTGGGCAGCACCCAGGATGCGGTGATGCTGCGTGGCTTTGGTGATAACCGCAATGGCTCGGTCATGCGCGACGGCATGCCGGTGGTGCAGGGGCGGGCGTTGAACGAAACCGCCGAGCGCGTCGAAGTGCTCAAGGGCCCGGCGTCGTTGCTGTATGGCATCCAGGACCCGGGCGGGGTGATCAATATCGTCAGCAAGAAACCCGAGCTGACCCAATCCACCGCTCTTACTGTGCGCGGCTCGAGCTATGGCAGCGGCAAGAACGGCAGCGGCGGCAACCTCGATACCACCGGCCCCATCGGCGACAGCGGCCTGGCTTACCGCTTGATCGTCGATCATCAGGATGAAGACTACTGGCGCAATTTTGGCACCTACCGCGAAAGCCTGATCGCACCGTCCCTGGCCTGGTACGGCGACAACACCAAAGTGTTGCTGGCCTACGAGCACCGCGAATTCCTCTCGCCGTTCGACCGTGGCACAGCCATCGACCCGAATACCAACCACCCACTGAACATCCCCGCCACGCGCCGCCTGGACGAGTCGTTCAACAATATGGAAGGCCGCTCCGACCTGTATCGCTTCGAGGTTGACCACGACCTGAATGACGACTGGAAGGCCCATTTCGGCTACAGCTGGAACCGCGAAACCTACGACGCCAGCCAAGTGCGCGTGACCAAGGTCAACCCCAATGGCACCCTGAACCGCAATATGGACGGCACCCAGGGCGCGCTGACCACCGACCGCTTCACCACCGTCAGCCTCGAAGGCAAAGTGGATGTGGCCGGCATGCGCCATGACCTGGTGTTCGGCCTGGATGACGAGTACCGCAAAATCTACCGCGCCGACCTGATCCGCCAGGCCAGCCGCAGTGTGTTCAATTACAACGACCCGGTGTATGGCCGCGAAGTGGCGGGCACCACGGTCAGCGCGCCGGACAGCAACCAGACCGATCTGCTGCGCAGCGACTCGGTGTTTTTCCAGGATGCCATCCACCTCACCGACCAGTGGATCCTGGTCGGTGGCGCCCGCTTCCAGGAGTACGACCAGTACGCCGGCAAAGGCCGGCCGTTCACCGCCAACACCGACAGCAACGGCCAGAAGTGGGTGCCCCGCGCCGGTCTGGTGTACCGCTATACCGATGCGCTGTCGTTCTACGGCAGCTACACCGAATCGTTCAAACCCAACTCCACCATCGCGCCGTTGGACAACAAGATGGTGATCGACGGCAGCATCGCCCCGGAAGAATCCAAGTCCTGGGAGCTGGGGGCCAAGCTCGATATGCCGGGGCGCATTACCGCCAACGTGGCGTTGTTTGATATCCACAAGCGCAACGTGCTGGTGTCGATCACCGAGGGCGCGACCTCGATCTACAGCGTCGCCGGCAAGGTACGTTCCCGTGGTCTGGAAATGGACCTGAGCGGGCAATTGACCGAGCAGTGGAGCCTGATCGGCAGCTATGCCTATACCGATGCCGAAGTCACCGAAGACCCGACCTACAAAGGCAAGGGCCTGCAAAACGTGGCGAAGAATTCCGGCTCTGTTTCAGCCGTGTACGACTTCGGCACTATCGTCGGCGGCGATCAACTGCGCGTCGGTGCCGGTGCGCGTTATGTCGGTGAGCGTGCCGGCGATGCCCTCAACAGCTTCGACTTGCCGGGCTATACCGTGGCGGATGCGTTTGCCACCTATGACACCAAGGTCGACGGGCAGAAGGTCAAGTTCCAGCTCAACGTAAAGAACCTGTTTGACCGTACTTACTACACCTCGGCCGTCAGCCGTCTGTTTGTGTCCATGGGCGATGCGCGCCAGGTGACGTTGTCCAGTACCCTGGAGTTCTGATCATTGGCGATGACGCTGGCGGCGTGAGCTGCTAGCGTTGCGCTCTTTGATGATTGCCGGGACGGTTTGATGCAGTTGGGACGATGGATACACGCCAGTGCCATGCTGGTGGGCTTGAGCCTGTTGTTGGGTGGCTGTGCCACGTCTTCGAAAACCAGCGAGCAGGCACTGGACCAATTGCTGGCCGATCCGGCCCTGGCCGGTGCCAGCGTTTCCTTGATGGTGCGCGATGCCCGCAGCGGCAACACGCTGTACCAGCACAACCCACGCACGCGGCTGGTGCCGGCGTCCAGCATGAAGCTGCTGACCACGGCGGCGGCCATGGATGTGCTGGGCCCGCAGTATCGGTTTTCTACGCAGTTGCTGAGTAATGGCAGCCAACAAGGCACACGCCTGATGGGCAATCTGTACCTGCGCGGCCTGGGCGACCCGACGATCCAGTGGGCCGATTACCAGGCGCTGGCGGCGAGCCTGGCCGGGCAGGGCATCCAGCAGATCCAGGGCGATTTGGTGTTCGATGACACTTGGTTCGACGCCGAACGCCTGGGCGTGGATTGGGCCCATGACGACGAAGACAAGTATTACGGCGCGCAGATTTCCGCGCTGACGGTGTCACCCAATGCCGATTTTGATGCGGGCACCTTGATCGTCACGGCCAAGGCGCCTGTGGCGGTCGGCCAACCGCTGAGCGTCAGCCTCAGCCCACCTACCGATTATGTGCAACTGAGCAATCTGGCCGTCAGTGGCCCAGGCAACAGCTATGGGCTCAATCGCCAGCATGGCAGCAACCTGCTGCGCCTCAGTGGCACCCTCAAGCCGGGGACGCAAAGCCGCCAGTGGGTCAGCGTGTGGGAGCCGACGCAACTGGTGGCCAATCTGTTTGCCCAGGCCCTGGCGGAGCAGGGGATCAGCGTGCAGGGCCGGCGGGTGATCGGTGGTGTGAGCCCGGCGAACGCCACTGTGCTGGCGACACACCAGTCGGCGCCGTTGCAGGAACTGATCAGGCCGCTGCTCAAGCTGTCCAACAACAGCATGGCCGAAGCGCTGCTCAAGGCCATGGGGCGACAACAGGCGAATGCCGGGACAGCGGCGGCGGGTGTGGCAGCGGTTGCGGATTTTCTGCGCCGCCAAGGCCTGGACCCGGCAGCGCTGAACCAGGTGGATGGCTCCGGTTTGTCACGACGTAACCTGGTGTCGGCACAGAACTTCACCGACCTGCTGCTGGCCATGGGCAAGCAGCCGTGGTTCAACGCCTGGTACGACGCGCTGCCGATTGCCGGCAACCCGGATCGCCTGAGCGGCGGCAGCCTGCGTTACCGCCTGCGCGGGACCGCGGCACAAGGCAACCTGCAGGCCAAGACGGGTTCGATGGGTGGGGTGTCTTCGTTGACGGGCTACATCACCGATGCGAGTGGGCGGCGGTTGGCGTTTTCGATGCTGACCAATAACTACGTGGTGGAGGGTAGCCGGATCAAGGCTGTGGAAGACCGTGTGGCGACAGTCCTTTGTAGGAGCGAGCTTGCTCGCGAAGGTCGTTAACGCTAACGCGGGGAGCCTGACGCCCCGCATTGGCCTCAGGTTTTTCGCGAGCAAGCTCGCTCCTACAGGGGGCTGGGTTGGAGCGCCTGGCGAAACCAGTTGGCAACGGCCCCGGCCCAAAGCCCCTTGTAGGAGCGAGCTTGCTCGCGAAGGTCGTTAACGCTAACGCGGGGCACCTGACGCCCCGCATCGCCCTCAGGTTTTTCGCGAGCAAGCTCGCTCCTACAGCGGCGGGGTTGGAGCGCCTGGCGAAACCGGTTGGCAACGGCCCCGGCCCAAAGCCCCTTGTAGGAGCGAGCTTGCTCGCGAAGGTCGTTAACGCTAACGCGGGAAACCTGACGCCCCGCATTGGCCTCAGGTTTTTCGCGAGCAAGCTCGCTCCTACAGGGGGCGGGGTTGGAACGCCTGCCGGTATTCACCTGGTGTCGCGCCCATCGCCTGGCGAAACCGGTTGGTAAAGTGGCTGGCACTGGAAAACCCGCACGCCAGGGCAATCTCCCCCAATGGCAGTGATCCGCCGCGCAACATGGCCTGGGCCCGCACCAGGCGGCGGGCCAGCACATATTGGTGAGGCGGCAGGCCGAAACTGGTGCGAAACATCCGCGCAAAGTGGTACTCCGACAACGCACACAACCCCGCCAATTGCCCCAGGCTGAGCGGCTCGGCCAGTTGCTGTTCGATGTATTCCACCAACTGCCGGCGTTGGTGTGCGGCCAATCCACCCTTGAGTCGCAAGCCTTCGCGCAGGCCGACCTGGCTGAGCAGGGTGTGGCTGAGCATTTCATGGGCCAGGCTACTGGTCAGCAGGCGTTCGGCGGGCTCCTGCCAGTTCAGGCCGATCAACCGATGAAAACGCCCGGCCTGCTGCGGGTCTTCCAGGAACGTGCTTTCGCGCAGTTGCAGCGCCCGGGGTTCGCGGTCCAGCAGGGTGACGCAACCCAGGGCAAAGTGCTCCGGGCTGAAATACACATGGGCCAGGCGGATTTCGCCGTTGATCACCCAGGCCGACTGATGCTCGGCGGGCAGGATGCACAATTTGTCGGGGCCGCCCTTGGTGCCGGGCTGGCCACGGCGAAATGTCTCAGTGCCACCGCCCACGTAGCAAGACAGGGTGTGATGGCTGGGGGCCTCGTAGTCCTGGGCGTCGTGGTGGTTGCTCCACAAAGCCGCAGACAAGCCGTCACCCAGCTCGGCACTCAGCTCAAGGCGAGCGTTGGGCGAGCTGTTCAGGGCTTTGAAGACTTGTAGGTTTTCCAGTGCAGACATGGGGTTCTCTCCGACGCCTTGCATCCTACTCCCGGCGGCTGGCGCTGTGATCCCTCGGCCCGACAAAAGCGCAAGAATCTGCAAGTGCCTGGCAGCCAGTCGGGGTGAAACTGTGGCTCAACCACCGGAGTGCGCCATGAACCTATCCCTGTACTTACTGACCGTGCTGATCTGGGGCACCACCTGGATCGCCCTCAAATGGCAACTGGGTGTGGTGGAGATTGCGGCATCCATCGTCTATCGCTTCGGCCTGGCGGCACTGGTGCTGTTTGTGTTGCTGCTGCTCAGTCACAAATTGCAGGTGATGAACCGCCGTGGGCACCTGATCTGCCTGGCCCAGGGCTTGTGCCTGTTTTGCGTGAACTTCATGTGCTTCCTTACCGCCAGCCAATGGATCCCCAGTGGCCTGGTGGCCGTGGTGTTCTCCACCGCGACGCTATGGAATGCCTTGAATGCCCGAGTGTTCTTCGGCCAGAAAGTGGCGCGTAACGTGTTGCTGGGCGGCGGTCTCGGGTTGCTCGGCCTGGGGTTGTTGTTCTGGCCGGAACTGGTCGGGCATACCGCCAGCCCCGAGACGCTGCTGGGCTTGGGCCTGGCGTTGCTGGGGACGATGTGTTTCTCGGCGGGCAACATGCTGTCGAGCCTGCAACAGAAAGCCGGGCTCAAGCCGTTGACCACCAACGCCTGGGGCATGGCTTACGGCGCATCGATGCTGGCGTTGTACTGCGTGATCCAGGGCATTCCTTTTGAAATGGAATGGAACACTCGCTACATCGGCTCGTTGCTGTACCTGGTGATCCCCGGCTCGGTGATCGGCTTTACCGCCTACCTGACCCTGGTCGGCCGCATGGGCCCGGAGCGGGCGGCCTATTGCACGGTGTTGTTCCCGGTGGTGGCGCTGAACGTCTCGGCGCTGCTCGAAGGCTACCAGTGGACCGCCCCGGCGCTGGGCGGGTTGGTGCTGGTGATGCTGGGGAATGTCTTGGTGTTTCGTAAGCCCCGAGCGATTACGCCTGTGAGTCCGCTTTGGGAATCGAAGCAAATCTGATGTGGGAGCAGGCAAGCCAGCTCCCACAGTTTGATCGGTGTTACTTCAGGCCCAGGCGCTTGGCCATGCGCCCCAGGTTGGCGCGGTCCAGCCCCAGTTCGCGGGCGGCGCTGGCCCAGTTGTGCTGATGGCGTTCCAGGCAGGCGCTGATGACTTGCCTTTGGTAGTGCTCGGTGGCCTGGCGCAAGTCACCGGTCACCACGGCTAGCTCGGCCTGTTCCTCAATCAGTGGCGCCGCTTCACTCGGCAAGTCCAGGTCCTTGGCGCTGAGGCTGAGGATCTTCGGCCGCTCCCGGTGGTTGCCCAAGGCTTTCAGCGCGCTGCGGCCAATCAAGTGTTCCAGCTCTCGCACGTTCCCGGGCCAGCCATAAGCCAGCAACGCCGCCTGGGCATCGCTGGTCAGGCGCAGGCTGCCCAGGCCCATGCGCGAGCGGTTCTGTTCCAGGAAGAAACCGGCCAGCAGCAACACGTCACGCCCGCGTTCACGCAAGGCCGGAACTTGCAGCGGGTACACGCTCAAGCGGTGATAGAAGTCGGCGCGGTAACGGCCGTTGCGCACTTCTTCGGCCAAGTCACGGTTGGTGGCGGCGATCAGGCGCACGTCCACTTGATGCTCCTTATCCGAACCCAGTCGCTGCAACTGCCCGCTTTGCAACACCCGCAACAGCTTGGCCTGGACCGCCAGCGACAACTCACCCACTTCATCAAGGAACAAGGTGCCGCCATTGGCCAGCTCGAACTTGCCCCGCCGTTCGTTCAGCGCCCCGGTGAACGCGCCGCGAACGTGGCCAAACAGCTCACTTTCCACCAGGGTCTCTGGCAGTGCTGCGCAGTTGAGGCTGATCAGCGGTTTCTCTGAACGGGGCGAGGCTGCGTGAATGGCCTGGGCCACCAGCTCCTTGCCGACCCCGGTCTCGCCGGTGATCAACACGGTCAAGTCACTGCCGCCCACCAGCTTGATTTCTTCCACCAGGCGTTTGTGGGTCTTGCTCTGGCCGATCATTTCCTTGTGCTGCTGGCCGCTGGCCTGGCGATAGATTTCTGCACGCTGGTGTTCGTCCTCGGCGCGCAGGGCCAGGTGTTCCATGCGTTCGGCGACATTGACCGTGGCGGCGGCGAGGCTGGCAAACGCCTGCAAGGCGTCCAGTTCCACACGTTCGAAGCGTTCGGTGTCGAGGGCATCCAGGGTCAGCAGGCCCCAGGGATGGTCGTCGACAAACAGCGGGCAGCCCATGCAGTCGTGGACTTCCAAATGCCCGTGCAGGCCATCGACCAGGCCGTCGTAGGGGTCGGGCAATTCGCTGTCGCTATCAAAGCGGGTTGGGCCGGGGCTGCTCAGCAGCACGGCAAAGCGCGGATGTTCGCTGATCTTGAAGCGTCGCCCCAGGGTGTCAGGGCTCAAGCCGTCCACCGCCAGGGGCACCAGCCATTCGCCGTCCAGGTGCAGCAGTGCGGCGGCATCGCAGGGCAGCAGGGTGCGCATGGCTTGCAGCAGGCGTCGGTAGCGCTCGCCTTCCGGCAGTTCGCGGGAAAGGTCGGCAACCAGTGGCAGCAGGGTGGTGAGCAGGGAGTGTGCAGTCATAATGACTCCTTGTAGTCCTAATGACTATAAGTTGTGGGAAGTCATATTGACTACTGTTAATTTAAACCCTTGATAATTAAAGGATTATTTGTTGGCACGAATACTGAGTATCCCAAGGTAATCATTCAGAAGCCCAAAGGCTCAGGAGTCTCCCCATGCTTAGCGTTCAAGACCGTGCCATCGTCAAATCTACTGTGCCGCTGCTCGAAAGCGGTGGTGAAGCCCTGATCACCCACTTCTACCGCATGATGTTGTCCGAGTACCCCGAAGTGCGCCCGCTGTTCAACCAGGCCCACCAGGCCAGCGGCGACCAGCCTCGCGCCTTGGCCAACGGTGTGCTGATGTACGCCCGGCACATCGACCAGTTGGATCAGTTGGGCGACCTCGTGGCCAAGATCATCAACAAGCATGTGGCCCTGCAAATCCTGCCGGAGCATTACCCGATTGTCGGCAACTGCCTGCTGCGGGCGATTTCCGAGGTGCTGGGTGATGAAATCGCCACCCCTGAAGTGATGAGTGCATGGGGCGCAGCCTACGGGCAACTGGCCGATATCCTGATCGGCGCAGAGAGTGCCATCTACGACGAAAAAGCCCAGGCCGTTGGCGGCTGGCGCGGGGCGCGCCCGTTTTTGCTGGTCAAGCGCGTGGAGGAGAGCAGTGAAATCATCTCCTTGTACTTTGCCCCGGTGGACAACGGCCCGATCCTCGCCGCCGAGCCCGGCCAGTACATCGGCCTGAAGCTGATCCTCGACGGCGAAGAAGTGCGCCGCAACTATTCATTGTCGGCGCGTACCGACGCGGGCCTATACCGCATCAGCGTCAAGCGCGAAGCGGGCGGGCGCGTGTCCAATTACCTGCATGACCAGATGCACGTGGGGGCGAGCATCGACCTGTTCCCGCCATCGGGGGAGTTCACGCTGGTGGACAGCGACAAACCCCTGGTGCTGATCAGCGGCGGTGTGGGCATCACGCCAACCCTGCCGATGCTGGAAGCGGCGTTGGCGACCGAGCGCCCGGTGCACTTCATCCACTGCGCGCGCAATGGTGGCGTGCATGCGTTTCGCGACTGGGTCGATGCCCTGGCCGCGCGTCACCCGCAACTGCAGCGTTTCTACTGCTACGCCGAAGACGACGGCATCAGCCCGGCGGCGGACAAGCTGGGGATGTTGACCCAGGAGCAACTGGCGGCGTGGTTGCCTGAGGAGCGTGATGTGGATGCCTACTTCCTTGGGCCCAAAGGGTTTATGAGTGCAATCAAGCGTCACCTCAAGGCCCTGGGTGTGCCTGAAAAGCAGAGCCGGTATGAGTTCTTCGGGCCGGCGGCGGCGCTGGAATAAGCGGCCGCTCTTTAAACCGCGTTGGCTTCATCGCAGGCAAGCCAGCTCCCACATTTGAATGTATTCACAGATCAAATTGTGGAAGCTGGCTTGCCTGCGATGGCGTCCGAAAGCCCCCACATTAATGTGTCGTTAACCCGCCTGCGCCTAAGATGCCGACGCCTACTGCTAAATTTTCACTTCCTGTGTGTAAACTTGCGGCCATTGGCACACCCATCATTAGGCAAAGGGAAACGGGGATGATTGACGAAATGCGGTTGGGGCGTGAGCGGCGCTTTTTGGTGTTGCTGGGGATCATCTGCCTGGCGCTGATCGGTGGCGCGCTTTATATGCAGATAGTGCTGGGTGAAGCGCCATGCCCACTGTGCATCCTGCAGCGCTATGCCTTGCTGCTGATTGCGCTCTTTTCCTTTATTGGCGCGGCAATGCGTACCCAGCGCAGTGTCACGATCTTTGAAGTACTGGTGGTGCTCAGCGCCCTGGGCGGTGTCGCTGCCGCCGGGCACCATGTGTATACCCAGTTCTATCCGGCCATCAGTTGCGGTGTCGATGTACTGCAGCCGATTGTCGATGACCTGCCCCTGGCGAAGATCTTCCCCCTGGGCTTCCAGGTCGATGGTTTCTGCAGCACGCCGTATCCGCCGGTACTGGGCTTGTCCCTGGCCCAGTGGGCGCTGGTGGCGTTCGTGTTGACGGTGATCCTGGTGCCGCTGGGCATTTACCGCAATCGCAAGCACAGCGCTTAAATCGTCCTACAAAACGCCCCGGTCCTGCTGATGCAGGCCGGGGCGTTTTTGTGTGTGGGCATTTTGTGAACGGACCGTGACGCTGGACAAGATTGGCGGTGCGCGAAGTGCGACACGTTGTCACAGTGGAGGTGCCGCAGGAGGTTTCCTACCCCTGGGTTTGCCGGTTAATCCACCCTCGGGCAGTTGCTTTTACCTGTCACTTTCTGCTTGGAGCCGAGCCGCGAACGGCGTGCGTTGCAGAACTTGCGGTGATCTACGAATGCCTTGTTTTTAGAGGGCTTGCCTGGGGTTTGGCGACCCGGGAAGGACCCCTTGGGTGCGACACAATGGGCAATAACACGGCATTTTTTGTGGTTTTTGTTGAGAATCAAACGCGATACGATCCCGAACCTTTGCAACAATGGCGCAGGATTATTGCTGGAATCGATAAAAATTATTTCTTTATAAGTCATGGTTTATACATCGCTAGCTAACTACAATCGCCCGCACTGAGTGTCCGGTGCTGCTCAACCCTGAGCAAATAGGGCGGTCGAGAGGCGAAAACATTGCTTCATGCGACCCCAGGTGCCGGCAGCCTTTCAACTATCCGCACCAAATGGAATTGGTCTGTAACAAGGCCTTTGACCAACGAAATCGAATAAGAATTCACCGCCAGACCTGGACGTGTCGATCAGCGCATGAAGCGCCGGGCAGGCCCTTATTCAATCGAAGAGAAATGCCAACCCTTGGCAGGGTGAAGTGTTGGCGATCAAAACCCAACTGCATTGCGCAAGCTGCTTTAGAGGTCGTGAGATGAGTAAAAACAGGTACACCCGATTACTAGGCATAGTGCCGCTTTTCGGCATGTTATTGCTGGGAGGCTGCAACTGGACGCTGCTCGACCCTGTGGGTCAGGTCGGCGTGGAGCAACGTAACCTGATCATCACCGCTACGCTGCTGATGTTGTTGGTCGTGGTGCCGGTGATCGTGATGACCTTCGCGTTCGCCTGGAAATACCGCGCGTCCAACACCAAGGCCACCTACGCGCCGAAGTGGTCGCACTCCACCAAGATCGAGATCGCGGTGTGGCTGGTACCTGTACTCATCATCATCGCCCTGGGTTACATCACCTATAAGTCGACCCACGAGCTGGACCCTTACCGTCCGCTGGAATCCGACGTGCCGCCAATCACTATCGAAGTGGTCGCGCTGGACTGGAAGTGGCTGTTCATCTATCCCGAGCAAGGGATCGCCACCGTCAACAAGATCGTGTTCCCGGCCAACACCCCGATCAACTTCAAAGTGACCTCGGATGCGGTGATGAACTCGTTCTTCATCCCGGGCCTGGGTGGCCAGATCTACGCGATGGCGGGCATGCAGACCAAGCTGCACCTGATTGCCAACCAGAACGCCGAGCTCGACGGTATCTCCGCCAACTACAGTGGCGCGGGCTTTACCGGCATGAAATTCAAAGCAATCGCCACCACTCAGGAAGACTTCAACGCCTGGGTACAAGAAGCCAAGAGCTCACCAAAACAGCTTGAAAAAGCTGAATACGAAGCCCTTGCCAAGCCAAGCCAGAACAACCCTGTAGAGCTGTACTCCTCGTACACGCCGGACCTGTTTCAGAAAATCATCGATAAGTATGAAGGGATGAAGCCAGGCAAGCCGGTCAAGCACGAGAAGAAAGAAGTGGCTGCTGTGGAAGGGACGGACGCAAATTCGCATTCAGCTGCCGGGGCAGAGGAGTAAACGATGTTTGGTAAATTAAGTTGGGAAGCGGTCCCATTCCACGAGCCGATCGTGATGGTGACCATCGCCATGATCGCGCTGGGTGGTCTGGCGCTGTTTGCGGCAATCACCTACTTCAAGAAGTGGACCTACCTGTGGACTGAGTGGCTGACGTCGGTCGACCACAAGAAAATCGGCGTGATGTACATCATCGTCGCCATGGTCATGCTGCTGCGCGGTTTTGCCGACGCCATCATGATGCGGACCCAGTTGGCCATGGCCACCGAAGGTTCGCCTGGCTACCTGCCGCCTGAACACTATGACCAGATCTTCACCGCCCACGGTGTGATCATGATCATCTTCATGGCGATGCCTTTCTTCACCGGCCTGATGAACCTGGCAGTGCCGCTGCAGATCGGTGCGCGTGACGTTGCGTTCCCGTTCCTCAACTCCCTGAGCTTCTGGCTGCTGGTTTCCGGCGTCGTGCTGATCAACCTGTCCCTGGGCGTCGGCGAATTCGCCAAGACCGGTTGGGTTGCCTATCCGCCGTTGTCGGGGCTGCAATACAGTCCGGGCGTGGGGATGGATTACTACATCTGGGCGCTACAGTTATCCGGGTTGGGTACGACGCTAACGGGGGTCAACTTCCTGGCCACCGTGCTGAAAATGCGTACCCCAGGCATGAAACTGATGGACATGCCGATCTTCACCTGGACCTGCACCTGGGCCAACGTCCTGATCGTGGCTTCGTTCCCGATCCTGACCGCTACCCTGGCACTGCTGACGCTTGACCGTTACATGGATTTCCACATTTTCACCAATGAACTTGGTGGCAATCCAATGATGTACGTGAACCTGTTCTGGGCATGGGGTCACCCTGAGGTGTACATCCTGATCCTGCCAGCGTTCGGTATCTTCTCCGAAGTGATCTCGACCTTTACCGGCAAGCGCCTGTTTGGTCACCACTCGATGGTCTACGCCTCCGGCGCGATCTCGGTGCTGGGTTTCATGGTTTGGCTGCACCACTTCTTCACCATGGGTTCGGGGGCCAGCGTCAACGCCTTCTTCGGCCTGGCGACGATGCTGATTTCGATCCCGACGGGGGTGAAGCTATTCAACTGGCTGTTCACCATCTACCACGGCCGCCTGCGCTTCACCAGCCAGGTTCTGTGGACCCTGGGCTTCATGGTGACCTTCGCCATCGGCGGCATGACTGGCGTACTGCTGGCCATCCCGGGTGCTGACTTCGTACTGCACAACAGCCTGTTCGTGATCGCTCACTTCCACAACGTGATCATCGGCGGCGCGGTATTCGGCTACATCGCTGGTTTCAGCTTCTACTTCCCGAAAGCGTTCGGCTTCAAGCTGCACGAAGGCTGGGGCAAGGCTGCATTCTGGTTCTGGATCACCGGCTTCTTCGTCGCGTTCATGCCGCTCTATGCACTGGGCTTCATGGGCATGACCCGTCGTCTGAACGCCACTACCAACCCTGAGTGGGTGCCGTACCTGTACGTCGCCATGTTCGGTGCGGTGATGATCGCTGTCGGCATCGCCTGCCAGTTGATCCAGCTGTACGTGAGTATCCGTGACCGCAAGCAAAACGCCTGCGACTCCGGCGATCCATGGAATGCACACACCCTGGAATGGTCGACCTCGTCGCCACCACCGTTCTACAACTTCGCCGTGCTGCCTAAGGCCGAGACCATCGACCCATTCACCGAAGCCAAGGAAAACGGTACGGCGTACCAGCGTCCTGTGCGCTACTCGCCGATCCACATGCCGAACAACACCGCCACTGGTGTGGTGATGGGCGCGCTGTTGACGGTATTCGGTTTCGCGATGATCTGGCACATCTGGTGGCTGGCTATCGCAAGCCTGGCTGGCACCGTGATCTATTTCGTGATCCACGCGGCTCGTGATGATCAAGGCTACATGGTGCCGGTCGACGTGATCGAGCGCATCGAAGCCGAGCAGCACGCTCGCCTGGTAGCCGAGAAGAAGATTCCGGCCAACCGTGTTGAAACCTCGTTGGAACAGGCTTAAACCATGTCGAACTTAGTGACCAATGCTGGACACGCCCATGTCGATGACCATGGGCACGATGACCACCACGACGCGGGCGAGATGACCGTATACGGTTTCTGGCTCTACCTGATGACCGACTGCATCCTGTTTGCATCGATCTTCGCGGTATACGCGGTACTGGTAAACAACGTAGCGGGTGGCCCGTCGGGCCACGACATCTTCGAACTGAACTACGTACTGGGCGAAACCGCCTTGCTGCTGTTCAGTTCGATCACCTACGGCTTCGCCATGCTGGCGTTCTTCCGTGGCAACAAGGCAGGCGTGCTCAAGTGGCTGGGCCTGACCTTCCTGCTCGGCCTTGGCTTTATCGCCATGGAGATCAACGAGTTCCACCTGCTGATCTCCGAAGGCTACGGCCCTAGCCGTTCCGGCTTCCTGTCGGCGTTCTTCACCCTGGTCGGTACCCACGGTCTGCACGTAACCGCTGGTCTGATCTGGATGGCGATCATGATGTACCAGGTCAACAAGCATGGCCTGACGTCGACCAACAAGACGCGCCTGAGCTGCCTGAGCCTGTTCTGGCACTTCCTGGACGTGGTCTGGATCTGCGTCTTCACCGTTGTCTACTTGATGGGGACTCTGTAATGGCTAATGCACACTCCCATGACAGCCATGATGCGAGCCACGGCAGCGTAAAGTCTTACGCTATCGGCTTCATCCTGTCGGTGATCCTGACGATCATCCCGTTCGGCCTAGTGATGTACCCGACCCTGCCGAAGGCCACCACATTGGCTATCGTGCTGTTGTTCGCGGTGATCCAGGTGGTTGTCCACCTGTATTACTTCCTGCACCTGGATCGCTCCCAGGCCCAGCGCAACAACGTGATTGCGTTTGTGTTCACGGCCATTGTGATCCTGCTGCTGGTTGGCCTGTCGTTGTGGATCATGTTCAGCATCCACACCTACATGATGGCGAAGTGAGGTAAGACCCGATGTCGCTTAAGCACTTTATCCAAATCACCAAACCGGGGATCATTTTCGGTAACGTGCTTTCTGTGGCAGGCGGTTTCTTCCTGGCCTCCAAGGGGCATGTCGATCTGGCCATCTTCCTGGCGGCAATGATCGGCACTTCCCTTGTTGTGGCCTCCGGTTGCGTGTTCAACAACTGCATCGACCGTGACATCGATATCAAGATGGAGCGCACCAAGAATCGCGTGCTGGTCCAGGGCCTTATCTCCCTGAAACTGGCACTGATCTTTGCGACCGTCCTCGGTGTTGTCGGCGTGGCGTTGCTGTACACGGTGGCCAATCCGCTGGCGGCGTTGTTTGCCGTGATCGGTTTTGTCATCTACGTCGGCCTCTACAGCCTGTACCTCAAGCGCAAGTCGGTTCACGGCACGCTGGTGGGCAGTCTGTCGGGGGCGATGCCGCCGGTGATTGGTTACGTGGCTGTGACCAATAGCTTCGACATGGCCGCGCTGGTGCTACTGGTGATGTTCAGCCTGTGGCAGATGCCGCACTCCTACGCCATTGCGATCTTCCGTTTCAACGACTACCTGGCGGCTTCGATTCCGGTATTGCCGGTCAAGCGCGGCATCCAGGTGGCGAAGAAACACATCCTGCTCTACATCCTGGCCTTCCTCGTGGCGACCTTGATGTTGACCTTCAGTGGCTACGCCGGCATGAGCTACCTCGCCGTCGCCGCGGCCATGGGCATGTACTGGTTGTACATGGCCTGGACCGGCTACAAGGCGGTGGATGACACCGTCTGGGCGCGCAAGTTGTTCGTCTTCTCGATCTTCACCATCACCGCCTTGAGCGTGATGATGTCCCTGGATTTCCAGGTGCCGAAAGAGTTGCTGCTGACTTACGCCCACTGAGTTGGGATGCAATGAAAAGCCCCGCCTTCGAGAGAAGAGCGGGGCTTTTTATTGAGCTCTGAAAATACCGCAGAACCCTGTGGGAGCGGCGGTGCGACGATTCGACTTGCCCGCGATAGCAATGAATCAGTCGATACATGTGTTGGCTGACCCAACGCTATCGCGGGCAAGCCCGCTCCCACATTTTTTGGGGGGTAGGGCTTATTGCTGGGCGATGCTGTAACCGTCAAACGCCGTCTGCTGCTGCAGCGCGGTGACGATGCTCTTGCGCGTCAAAGGCTGTTCGGCACCGGAGTTATCCACAAAGGTCTCGCTCTCAAGCTCGGCCTCGTCGCCTTCACCCACAAAGCTGAAACCGAGGAATTCCAGCGCCTCGCGGTCGACATTGAGCTTGGAGCGCGGTGTGCGCAATGGCAGGGTGACGCTGATGCCATCCTTGCTGATCACAAACACTTCCACTTCCTTCTTCACCCGGGCGGCCTTGCCTTTGCCGGCGCTTGGGTTGCTGATGGCCTGGTGGGTCTGGTTCAGCACCTTCAGCGCCAGGCCGTAGACCAGTTCCTGGAACTCTGGGTCGTCCTTGAAGCTGGAAAGGATGCGGCTGATCGAGAACTTGCTGCTCAGGTCTTCGAGGGCGGCGTTGTCGGCGGCTTCGGCGTCCTTGAGCTGCTTGAGCTGGCCCATCAGGTCGTAGGCCTTGTCATCGTCAAAGGCGTCGTGGGCCTGGCGGATGGCCACGCGCAACTCGCGGATCTGGTCGCTTTCCTTGGAGGTATGGAACGCGTCCAGCACCATTTCACTGATGTTCTTGGCCGCTGGCACATGCTGTGAAAGATTGATGGCGTTTTCGTATTCAGCTTTGGATTGCAAGGTGACTACGGATTCTTCGGTACGGGAATCAGACATTGAAATTTCACTACTTCTGTAAGCGGGGAGACGAAAAAGCGTCGGGCATTTTCAAGGGCCAGGGTAGCAAGGTCAAGGCGGCACTCTGCCTTCATCGTCATCCGCGTCTACAGGCCCTGTATCTCCTGCAATTGCGCCTCCAACCGCTCCCGCAGGTCACTGCCGCGCCGCGCGATAAACACCAGTTGTGCCGAATTTCGCGCATGCTCGCCGCTGGCCAGGGTGAACTGGCTGCGGTTGCCCACATGTTGCAGCCAGAAGGGCTGGTCGTTGCCCTGCAAATGCACCAGGCCTTTAAGGCGGAACACGTCCTTGGGCAGTTGCCCCAGCCAGTCGCGCAGGGCCTTGGCCGGCAGGGCCTGGGTGCCTTGCCAGGTCCAGCTTTCAAACAGTTCATGGTGCGGCGCCGGCACGGGAGTAAAGCCGTTGCGCGGGCTGCGTTCGCCCAGCAGCAGGGCGTCGGGGATCTGCGCCTGCACGGTGCTGATCACCCGTGTGCGCGCACCGATAGTTGCGCGCAGGCTTTGCAGTTCGGCGGCGCTGACCAGATCGGCCTTGTTCAGCAGCACCAGGTCGGCACAGGCCACCTGAGCGCGGGACAAACGGGCGAACTCACCTTCCAGGGCGGCATAACCGCTGGCATCCACCAGGGTGATCACCGTATCCAGATGCAAGTGCGCCTTGAGCTGTGGATAACCCAGGGTCTGCACAATGCGCTGCGGGTCGGACACGCCACTGCACTCGATCACGATGCGATCCAGGCGTGGGCGCAGTTGGCTCAGGCTCACCAGTTGCGCCAGCAGGTCCTCTTGCACGGTGCAGCAGATGCAGCCGTTCTGCAGGCTGAACACCGCATCGGTGACTTCGGCGATGATCGCCGCATCGATATTCAGCTCGCCAAAGTCATTCACGATCACCGCCATCCGGCCATGTTGCGGCTGCTGTGCGATGCGGTTGAGCAGGGTGGTCTTGCCGGCGCCGAGAAAGCCCGAGACCACCGTGACGGCAATGCTGTCGTTATTCATTCGATCACCGGCGGCAGGCCCTGCCACACAGCTTGCAAGGCTGTGCCTTCAAACGCGTTGAGACGGTCGTAGACCGGACGGCCATCGACAAAGGTCAGCAGCACCTGGGTCTGGTGGATGTAGTTGCGCGCCGGCTGGGCGAACAGGTCGCGGTCGATCACGATCAGGTCGGCGCACTTGCCCACTTCCAGGCTGCCGGTGGAATGCTCCAGGCCCATGGCGTGGGCGCCGTTGAGGGTCGCCACTTGCAGCGCCTGTTCCAGGGTGATCGGCTCGCCGAAGCAGTCCGGTTCCTGGTTCCACGGGTTCTGCCGGGTGACCATGGTTTCCAGGGCCAGCCACGGGTCAATCGAGGCCACCGGCCAGTCAGTGCCCATCACCGCCAGGCCACCTTCGGCCAGCACACCTTTGAAGTCGTAGATGCGCTTGAGGCGTTCGGCGCCATAACCGGAGCGGGCGCCACTGGCAAACGGCGTCGGGTACCAGGCCGCCGGGGAGAACTCGGCGATCACGTTCAGCGCCTTGAAGCGCTTGAGGTTGCCCGGATGCAGCAGGGTGCTGTGGGCGCACTGGTGACGGATGCCGCTGTCGCCATTGACCCGCCGCGCCTCGGCCACCGCATCGAGGAATACATCGGAGGCGCCGTCGCCAGTGCAGTGGGCGATCACCCGCAGGCCGCGACGGTCCATGTCCACCACCATGTCGGTGATGTGTTCCGGGGTCAGGTTGAGCTTGCCGCGCCAGGTGGAGTCGGCGGCCCAGGGTGTCATCAGGTACGAAGACTTGGGCTCCACGGTGCCGTCGAAGTGGAACTTCACCGCGTTGGCATTGAGCCGCGCGCTGCGGTAGTAGTGACGCTCGCCACCGAGCAGTTCCCAGCGCCGGCGCACCGGGAAAATATCGTCCTGCCAACTGATCGCCGCTTCCACGCGCACGCTCAACTCACCGGCGTCGTCCAGTTCCTTGAGGGCGTCCAGGCGCCGCTCGCAGACGTGCACGTACTTGGTCGCGGTAACGCCGCGTGAGCTCTGGAAGTGCACGCCGTCGCGATAGGCCCGGCGCAGCACCGCCACCGGTGTGGGCGGCATGGCCGCGTGGATCAGCGCGTAGGCACCGTCGATCATCAGGCCATTGGGCTCGCCGCTGAGTTCGTCGCGCTCCATATAGCCGTTGCGCGGGTCGGCGGTGTGGCGGTCGATGCCGGCCAGTTTCAAGGCGCAGGAGTTGACCATCATGGTGCCCCACATGCGGTCCAGCAGTGCCACCGGGCGGTCCGGCATGATGCTGTCGAGCCACTCGCGACCTGGGGTCAGCCCGGCTTCGCGGAAGGTGTAGCGCACCCAGTATTGGCCGTAGATCCAGCCATCGCCGGGGTGGGCGTCGGCATAGGCGTGGATCGCCGCCGCCAGTTGTTCGGGGGTGGGGTCTTCGATGCCCACGTCCAGGTCATCGCTGTAGCGCGGGGCCAGGGCGAGGTCGGGGTGAGTGTGCATGTCGTGCAGGCCGGGCATGCAGAATGCGCCCAGCAGATCGTGCTGGCGGGTCTGCGGGCCGATCAGGTGTTGCAGCTCGGCGAGCGTGCCCACCGCGATAAAACGTCCCCCGCGAATCGCCACCGCGTCGGCCCACGGCTGGCTCGGGTCGAGGGTGTAGAAACGGCCATGGTGCAGCACCAGGTCAGCGTGCTCGCCGACAACGGAGTGGGTGGAAGTGAATTGGTCGGAAGCGGTCACGGGGGAAACCTCAATATTCAAGACGAGCAAAGATCAAATGTGGGAACAGGCAAGCCAGCTCCCACATCAATCCCAGTGTTCACATAATCAGCGGTTGGCTCTCAGGCCCTCGACGAACCCGGCAATGCGCTGGCAGGCGTCCTTGAGGGTGTCGTCGGCGACGGTAAAGGAGATGCGCACAAAGCCCTCGGCACTGGCGCCAAACGCCTGGGCATCGAGCACCGAAACGCCGGTGGCGCGGAACAGCTGCCAGGCAAAGTCCATGCTCGACAGCCCCGTGCGGCGCACGTCCACCAGCATGAACATCCCGGCCTGGGGCACGCGGCAATCGAGGTCGGCAATGCCGCCGAGGCCCGCTACCACCAGGTCACGCCGGCGGCGATACACCGTGCGCGCATCGCTGACCACTTCGTCATCCAGTTCCAGGGCTTTGATCGCCGCTTCCTGGATAAACCCCGGCAAGCCATAGAGCATGCACAGCAGCAGGTTATCCAGGTGGCCCACCAACGCAGTCGGCGCTACCACCCAACCCACGCGCCAGCCGGTCATGGCGTGGGTTTTCGACAGGCTGTTGAGCACCACGGTGCGCTCAGCCATGCCCGGCAGCGAGGCGATGCTCAAGTGCGGCTGGTCGTAAGTGATCTGGCCGTAGACTTCATCGGAAATCACCCACAGGTCATGCTCACGGGCGACTTCGGCCACCAGTTCCAGCTCTTCCCGGCTGTAGACGTTGCCGGTGGGGTTGCAGGGCGTGGCCAGGGCAATGCCCCGGGTCTTGGCGCTAATGGCTTTTTCCAGGGCGGCGCGGGTCAGGCGGAAACCGTTGGCCGCCGGTTGCTCGATGGTTGCGATGCGCGCACCGGAAGCGTGGATGCACGCTTCATAAGTCAGGTACATCGGTTCTGGAACCAGCACTTCATCGCCCTGGCTGAACAGGCACAGCGAGGTGGCGAACAGGCCGTTTTGCGCACCGGCCACCAGGGCCACGTTATCAGCGTGTACGGCAATCCCTTGCAGGCGGCTTTGCTTGGCGGCAATCGCCTCGCGCAGGGCCGGCCGGCCGAGGACGTGGGTGTAGTGAGTGTCGCCGGCGCGCAGGGCATCGACGGCGGTTTCGCAAATGGCGCTGGCGGTGGCGAAGTCCGGGTCGCCCACGCTCAACACAATCACATCTTCGCCACGGCCACGGGCTTCGACGGCCGCGTAGTGAATATCCCAGGCGCTGACGGACTCGCCACTAATGCGCTCGACAAACGGTGAATAACGCATCCTTGTTCTCCTAAAGTTGATTCAAGCCTGGCGCTGCGGGACTTTGCCCCAGCGCGAGAAGACGTGTTCGATCACGAACGCCAGGACAATGTAGATCACCGCCACGGCCAGCAGGGGTTCGTACACCCGCAGCGTCTGCGCACGCACCAGGTTGGCGGCGCCGAGCAAGTCGGTGACGGCCACGGTGGAAGCCAGCGCGGTGGCCTTGAGCAGCAGCACGGTCTCGCCCACCAATGTCGGCTTCACCAGCTCCAGCGCCCGCGGCAGCCAGACCCGGCGCAGCACCATCAGGCGCTTCATGCCAAAGGCCCGCGCCGCTTCCAACTCGCCCCGTGGCACCGCACGCAGGGCGCCGCGCAACACTTCGCCGACATAGGCGCCGACACACAGGATCAGCGCCAGGGCCACGTACCAGAAACCTTCACGCAAGTACGGCCAGAGGAAGCTGCCGCGAATCAGCGGGTAGCTGGCAAACACGCTGCCTACGCCGTAGTACAGGATGTAGATCTGCACCAGCAGCGGCGTGCCCCGGAATACCGCGGTGTAGGCGCGCAGCGGCGCACTGATCAGCGGGTTGGACGACAAGCGCCCCAACGCCACCAGCACCGCCAGCAAGAACCCGAACACCCCGGACAACGCCAGCAATTTCAGGGTGATGCCCAGGCCATGCAGCAGCTCGTTGCCAAAACTGTTGATCCATGAAAAATCCATCCACTGCGCTCCTTAGTGCTGCGGCATCCAGCGGTTGATCCGTCGCTCGAACACCCGGAAGGCGCCGTTGGAAATCAGGGTGATGATGAAATACACCGCTGCCACCGCCAGGTAGAACACCAGGTAATGTTTGGTGGAACCGGCCGCCTGCTTGCCCACCGAGAGCAGCTCGCTGTAGCCGACGATGCTGATCAGCGCGCTGTCCTTGACCAGCACCAGCCACAGGTTCGACAGGCCGGCCATGGCAAACGGCAGCATGCTGGGCAGCAACACCCGGCGTACCAGCAACCAGCGCTCGATACCAAAGGCCCGCGCTGCTTCCAATTGGCCGACGGGAATGGCCTGGATCGCGCCACGAATGATCTCCGCCGAATAGGCGCCCTGGACAATGCCCAGCACCAGCACGGCGGCGATAAAGCCATTGACCGTCACGCTGTCGCGGCCCATGGCGGCCATCGCCATGTTCAGCAGGTCGGTGCCGGCGTAATACAGCAGCAAAATCAGCAGCAACTCCGGCACCGCGCGGTACAGCGTGGTGTACAGGTTGGCCAGGCGCACCATCCAGCGTGGGCCCTTGAGCTTGATCATGGCCACCAGCAGGCCGATGCCCAGGCCCAGCACAAAGGCCCCGGCGGAAATCTGCAAGGTCACCACCGCCCCCTGGAGCAGGGCGTTGAGCCAGCCGTCGGCGACGAACAGCTGGGAGAGTTCGGACAAAGAAATCATGGCGCGTTCCGTTGGACGTTATTGCGCGGAAATATCGACGCTGAAATAGCGGCTGCGAATTTTGTCGTAGGTGCCGTCAGCCTTCAGCGCCGCCAGCGCGGTGTTGAGCTGCTCGCGCAGGCTGTCATCACCCTTGCGCACGGCGGCGCCGATGCCCGAACCGAACAATGGATCCTTGGGCGCCAGGCCCTTGTCGGCCAGGCCGCTGCCAGCATCAGACTTGAGCATCGGCTCGATGGTCAGGGCGTCGGCCAGCATGACGTCGATCCGTCCGCTTTGCAGGTCGGCGGTCATGTCGTCCTGGGTGTTGTAGTAGCGCAGGGTCGAACCCTTGGCGTAGTAAGCCTTGAGATACGTGGCGTTGGACGTCGAGCCCTGCACGCCGATCAGCTTGCCCTTGAGGCCTTCGGGGGTGGTGACCAGCTCCAGGCTCTTGTCGGCGACCCACATGGCCGGGGTCTGGTAGTAAGGGGCGGTGAAGGCGATGACCTTTTCGCGTTCCTCGGTGATGCTCAGGGAGTTGAGGATCACGTCGATCTGGCTCGATTGCAGCGCCGGAATCAGGCCGTCCCAGGACACTTCCTTGAGCGGGCATTGGGCTTGCAGGCGTTCGCACAGGGCCTTGATCAGGTCCGGTTCGAAACCGCTCCAGGCGCCATTGCCGGCTTTTTCGGAGAACGGTGGGTACGGTTCCAGGGCGATGCCAAAGACAATTTTGTCGGCGGCAACGGCACTGTGGGAAAGCACGGCGAGCACGCAGCCGGCGGCGAGGGATTTCAGAGTGTTGTGCATGGCTTGACCCTTTCGAAGTTATTGTTTTGAAGGATGGAAGCGGCAGTTCAAACGCGATTGTCCTGGGCCATGACGAACTGGCGGCAACGCTCGCTGGTGGGGTTCTGGAAGACTTGCTGTGGCGTGCCTTCTTCTTCAACCAACCCTTGGTGCAAAAACATGACTTTGCTCGATACGTCGCGGGCAAACGCCATTTCGTGGGTGACGAGGATCATGGTGCGGCCTTCTTCGGCGATGCCCTGGATCACCTTCAGCACTTCGCCGACCAACTCCGGGTCGAGGGCCGAGGTAGGTTCATCCATCAGCAATACGCGCGGGCGCATGGCCAAGGCGCGGGCGATGGCCACGCGTTGTTGCTGGCCACCGGAAAGGAAGGCGGGGAAGGTATCGCGCTTGCTGGCCAGGCCGACTTTTTCCAGCAGGTGCTCGGCGTGGGCGATGGCGTCCTTGCGGTCTTCACCCAGCACATATACCGGGGCTTCGATGACATTTTCCAGCACGGTGCGGTGGGGCCACAGGTTGAAGCTCTGGAACACCATGCCCAGTTGCGTGCGCAGGCGAGCGACTTGATCCGGGTCGGCGATCAGCGGGTTGCCAGCGCGGTCCTTTTTCAGGCGCACTTCTTCGCCGTTGATACGCAGGCTGCCGCTGCAAGGGATTTCCAGCAGGTTGATGCAACGCAGCAGGGTGCTTTTGCCCGAACCGCTGGAACCGATCAGCGACACCACATCGCCTTCGTTGGCGCGCAGGGAAATGCCTTTGAGAACATGGTGCGCGGCGTAGCTCTTGTGCAGAGCATCAATGGCGACCACTGGGGTGACTGGGTTCAAGGGTTTTCCCTCTTTATTTTTGTAAATTGATCAACCTGGACACCGCCCCCTGTGGGAGCTGGCTTGCCAGCGAAAAACGCAAGAACACCACGTTTATCCAGCCTGCCCATGTCATCGTTGACGACCAACGCCGGCAAGTTTGGGCGTGCCGTGCTGAAGGTCGAGAATAGCCACTGGCCATTGGAGGTCAATCGAGCATTTTTCCGTCGATCTTGAAATTTAATTCAACTGTCCGCTTTGCCGGTGGCTATGTCTGACGGCCGTTTACGGCTATGGTGCGGGTATCTTTGAGCAGGTGAACATCCATGCGTTACCCCTCCATGACCGCCTTGCGGGCGCTGGACGCGGTGGCCCGGCTGGGCAGTGTGTCCGAGGCCGCTACCGAGCTGAACCTCACCCCCAGCGCCATCAGCCACCAGATCAAGAGCCTGGAACAAACCCTGGGCTTTGCCCTGACCGAGCGCACCGGGCGCAATATCCGCATCACCTGGCAAGGCGAGCGTTATGCCCGGGATATCCATGGGCTGCTGGCCAATATCCTCGAGGCTGGCCAGCGCTTTGATGGCCAGCAGGTCAGCGGGCGCCTGTGTATCAGCAGCCCGGCGGGCTTTGCCACCTATTGGCTGTGCACGCATATCGCTGATTTCCAGGCCCTTTATCCACAGGTCGAACTGCACCTGATTTCACCGCGTACCCCAGACGACACCAGCGACCACGGCGCCGACCTGTTTATCGCCTACGGCATGGGCGACTGGCCCAACCAGCATGTGCAGAAGATCGTTTCGCTGCGCTACTTCCCGGTGTGCAGCCCGCGCCTGGTCAACACCATGGGCGGCCTGAAGAACCCGGAGCACCTGGCCGGCGCACCTTTGCTGCATATGATCGACTACTCCGACTGGCGCGTCTGGCTGGCCGCCGCCGGGGCGCCGAATGTCGATGTGCAGCGCGGCATCGTGTTTGCCGATGCGCACTTTGTGCAGTCGGCGTGCATCGCCAGTCAGGGTATCGCCATGGGCGACAACCTGATCAGCGGTGAAGCCCTGGCCAGGGGCTTGCTGGTGCGACCGTTCGAGACCGAGATCGAGTCCAACCGTGGCTATTACCTGGTGGCCGATCACCAGAAAGTCGAACGACCGGTGGTGCAGGCGTTTGGCGAGTGGGTGAAGTCGCAGTTGGGCGGCGGGCTTTGACGCCAGGCAATCCGTGAATTTTTTTTGCCAATGGCCGGTAAATTTTTTGCTTGTCCGCCCTCGGGTCGCACCCTAAGGTCTGGCCAATCGACAAAGAACAATAAGAAGGAAGTGAGCAATGACCACCTGCGCCCAGTCCCTGGTTCGCCTGCTGGAAGGTTATGGGGTAGATACCGTGTTCGGTATCCCCGGCGTGCATACCGTCGAGCTCTATCGCGGCCTGCACGGTAGCCGCCTGCGCCATGTCAGCCCGCGCCATGAACAGGGTGCCGGTTTTATGGCCGACGGCTACGCCCGCGCCAGTGGCAAGCCGGGCGTCTGTTTCATCATTACCGGCCCGGGCATGACCAATATTCTGACCGCCATGGGCCAGGCTTATGCCGACTCGGTGCCGATGCTGGTGATTTCCACCACCAACCGCCGCGAACATCTGCGCCTGGGCCATGGGCATCTGCACGAGTTGCCGGATCAGCGCGCGATGGTCTCGGGGGTGTGTGCGTTCAGCCACACGTTGCAATCGCCTGAGCAATTGCCCGAGCTGCTGGCCCGCGCTTTCGCCGTGTTCAAATGTGCGCGCCCGCGCCCTGTGCACCTGGAAATCCCCCTGGATGTGCTGGACATGCCGGCCATCGACCTCAACCTGATGCCCCGCAGCCTGCCAGGCGCACCGGCCCCGGCGCCGGCCTCGTTGCGTGCGGCGTTGAATTTGCTCAACGACGCGCGCCGGCCGCTGATTCTCGCCGGCGGCGGTGCCCGTGATTGCGCCGAGGTGTTGCAGCAACTGGCCGAGCGCCTGCAAGCGCCGGTGGCCCTGACCACTAATGCCCGTGGCTTGCTGCCCATGAACCACCCCTTATTGCTGGACGGCGTGCAGTCATCCAAACATGGCCGCTCGCTGTTTGACGAAGCCGATGTGATCCTCGCCGTGGGCACGGAGCTTGGGGAAACCGACTACGACTTCTTCGGCCTTGGCCCACTGAAATTCAAGGCACCACTGATCCGTCTGGATATCGACCCGATGCAAGTCATGGGCGTGCAACGCGCCCATGTCGGGCTGGTGGGCGATGCCCGCGAAGGGTTGCAGGTGCTGCTGGATGAGGTCCGCCCACCTGCCCCGAGCGGGCGTTGGGCACAGGACAGCGTGCAGCGGGTCAACCGTCTGGAGCGCGAGACATGGAATGCCAAGCAACAGGGGCTGCAAGGCTTGCTGGACCTGCTGCGCGACAGCCTGGTCGACCCATTGATCGTCGGCGATTCGACCCAGCCGGTGTATCAGGGCGCAGTGGGTTACCAGGCGCCGGCGGCCAACAGTTGGTTCAATGCTGGCACTGGCTACGGCACTCTCGGCTACGGGTTGCCGGCGGCTATCGGTGCCAAGCTGGCCAAGCCCGAGCGACCGGTGGTGGCGCTGGTGGGCGATGGCGGCCTGCAGTTTGCCAGCAACGAACTGATCGCAGCCCGGGAGGCAGGTATCGGCGTGATCCTGGTGGTGTGGAACAACCAGTGCTACGGCGAGATTCGCGACTATATGCAAGCCCGGGAAATCACCCCGCTGGGCGTGGATATCATGACCCCGGACTTTGCCGCGATGGCCCGCAGCTGCCATGTCGAGCACCACACGGCGGACACGCCACAGGCCTTGCACACGTTGTTGCAAACCCTGGCCACCAGCCGCCAACCGGTGATGATCGAACTCGACGCTGCGCAATACCTGCAAAACGCTTGAACCTCCCCCGGCCCTGATCCATATCAACGGGCCACCCTCGAAAATCCGCTACAACAAACCGGGGCTTACAAAGCCCCGGTTGTCCGCCTGATGACCTCATAAAAACGAAGATAAACCTGTACCCAGGGGCCAACCCCCAGGCCAGGTTATTAAAGGAATAATGCGATGGCCCTTTCTCTGTCACGTTTGGCCTTGATGGGGGCGACGCTGTGTCTTGCGCTTCCCCTGCACGCCAACGAACCTGCCAAACCCGATACCGAGCTGATCGCCCAAGGCAAATACGTGGCCCAACTCGGTGACTGCATCGCCTGCCACACCGCCAAGCAAGGTCCACAGATGGCCGGCGGCCTGGAACTGAGCACGCCCATGGGCACCATCTATTCCAGCAACATCACCCCGGACCGCGAGACCGGCATCGGTAACTACAGCTTTGAACAGTTCGACCGCGTGATGCGTGAAGGTGTGACACCGGCTGGTATGAACCTGTACCCAGCCATGCCGTATCCGTCCTACGCGAAGATGAGCGAAGAGGACATGCGCGCCTTGTTCGCCTACCTGATGCATGAGGTCAAGCCGGTGAGCCAGGCCAACCTCGAAGCAGACATGGGGTTCCCGTTCAACCAGCGCTGGGGCCTGGCGTTGTGGAACTTCATGTTCCTCGACAAACAACCGTTCCAGCCCGACCCGGCCCGGGATGCAGTGCTCAACCGCGGCGCCTATCTGGTCCAGGGCCTCGGCCACTGCGGCTCGTGCCATACCCCACGGGGTATCGCCTTCCAGGAAAAAGCCATGAGCGACACCGGCAGCGGCGGCGAGCACTACCTGGGCGGGGAAACCGTCGAGCATTGGCGCGCCTTGAGTCTGCGCAACCTGTGGACGGTGGAAGACACCGTGCAACTGCTCAAGACCGGGCAGAACCGCTTTGCCACAGTGTCGGGCAACATGGTGGACGTGATCCGTCACAGTACCCAGCATTTCACGGACGCCGACCTGACGGCCGTCGCGACGTATTTGAAATCCCTGCCACCGGGCAAGGACGACCTGCCGATGCCTGCGGTCGCCAAAGGTCCTGCCGAACTGCCCAAGGATTTGTTCACCAGCCGTGGCGGCCTGGGTTACATGCAGTTCTGCAGCGATTGCCACCGCAGCGACGGCGCCGGTGTGAAAGGGCTGTTCCCGGCATTGGCCGGCAACGCCGGCGTGGTCGCCAGCAACCCGACCTCGTTGCTGCACATTACCCTTACCGGTTGGGAAACCGCCGAGACCGCAGCCCATCCACGGGTCTACACCATGCCGGGCTTTGCGCGCCTGGGGAACAACGAAGTGGCGGAAATTCTCACCTTTGTGCGCACGCGCTGGGGTAACGAAGGCACGCCGATCAGTACCGCCCAGGTGAAGAAAATGCGTGACCAGCTCAACCCGGTCAGCACCGACTCATCGGCCTTCGAAACCCCGCGCCTGGCCAATCTGCTGGCAGCTTCGAATGCCGACCAAGTGATACGCGGCATGCGCTTGCACCTGCAAACCAAGGAACTGCTGCCAGACAATGTCGGCAACTCGCTGAACTGCACCAGTTGCCATCTCAATGCCGGCACCGTGGCGGATGGTTCGCCGTTTGTGGGCGTGTCGGCCTTCTTCCCCAGCTACGCCCCGCGTGCTGGCAAGGTGGTGAGCCTGGAAGAACGCATCAACGGTTGCTTCCGCCGCTCGATGAATGGCAAACCGGTGCCGCCACAATCGGCGGACATGCAGGCGATGGTGGCGTACTTCGACTGGATGAAAAACAACACCAAGCCCGAGGACAAGGTGCCAGGCCGGGGTGTCGGCAAGATCGACCCGGCCATCAAGCCCGACCTTGCCAATGGCGAACAGGTCTACGCCAAGCAATGCGCGGTATGCCACGGCAATGACGGCGAAGGCCTGGTCCGAGCGGACGGCACTTTGGTGTACCCACCGTTGTGGGGCGATCAGTCGTTCAACATCGGTGCCGGCATGGCCCGCACTTACACCGCGGCCGCGTTCGTCAAACGCAACATGCCGATCGGCTTCCACGAAAAATTCCCGTTGGGCCAGGGCGGCTTGTCGGACCAGGAAGCGGTGGACGTTGCCGCCTACTTCTCGCAAAAACCACGCCCGGACTTCCCGGATAAGGTCAAGGACTGGCCGAACGGCGGCAAGCCGGTGGATGCGCGTTACTAGCGCGGGGGTATTGGCAAAAAAACTGTGCCCTGTGGGGAGTGGGGGCTGCTGCGTAGGAGGTCAGCTGTGGAGAGGGGGCTTGTCCCGCGTTGGGTGGCGAAGCCGCCCCAAAGCCTGTTTGCTCGGTGTGTCTGGGGTAACTGGGGTGGGTTTGTTGGGGCTGCTGCGCAGCCCAGCGCGGGGCAAGCCCGCTCGCCACAACAAGCCCGCTTGCCACAACGGGTGCTCGGGCCGCAGTCGGGGGGCTGGCGCGGTAAATGTGGAGAGGGGGCTTGTCCCCCGTTGGGTGGCGAAGCCGCCCCAAAGCCTGCTTGCTCGGTGTGTCTGGCGTGGCTGGGGTGGGTTTGTTGGGGCTGCTGCGCAGCCCAGCGCGGGCAAGCCCGCTCGCCACAACAAGCCCGCTTGCCACAACGGGTGCTCTGGCCGCAGTCGGCAGGCTGGCGCGGTAAATGTGGAGAGGGGGCTTGTCCCCCGTTGGGTGGCGAAGCCGCCCCAAAGCCTGTTTGCTCGGTGTGTCTGGCGTGGCTGGGGTGCTAATGTTGGGGCTGCTGCGCAGCCCAGCGCGGGGCAAGCCCTAATGCCGTTCAGTTAAGCGGATTCTGCTTTCTGTAGGAGCGAGCTTGCTCGCGAAGGACGTCAACGATAACGCGTGTTTGCTAGGTAAACGCGGCGCTCTCAAGTTCTTCGCGAGCAAGAACTAGGCGTCCCCCTCGCTCCTACAAAAAGGCTTAACTGAACGGCATTAGGGCAAGCCCGCTCGCCACGACGAGCCTGCTTGCCACAGGTATAGGCACAGTCCCTATTGTGAAACCCGGTCCTTGCCTGCTGCCTTGGACCGGTACAACGCCTGGTCCGCCCGAGCCATCAGGTTGCTGGGCGACTCGTGGTCGAGGCGTTGTACCACCCCCAGGCTCAAGGTCACTTTGAAATCACCCACAGGGGGATGTCGAGGACTGCCTGGCGGATACGCTCGGCCAGTGCCATGGCGGTTTCCACGGTGCTCTTGGGCATGATCACCATAAACTCATCACCACCCCAGCGTGCCAGTAGATCGCCCTGGCGCACGCAATGCTCCAGGCGTTCGACTACCTGCAGCAGGGTGGCATCGCCCACGGCATGCCCGTGCTGGTCGTTGATCGGTTTGAAGTCATCGACATCCATGGCAATCACCGCCAACGGCAGGCGAAACCGCTGGGCGCGTTCGCATTCTTCCAGCAAGGCTTTTTCCAGGCGATAGCGGCTGGCGATACGGGTCAAGGTATCGCGCTCGGCCAGGGAGCGATTTTCGTCCAGTTGTAGCTGCAGTTGCTGGTTGACCCGCGACAGCTCACGGGTGCGTTCGGCCACCAGGGCTTCCAGGGATTGGTTGCGCCGCTCAAGTTGTTCCAGGGAGCGTTTGCGTTCGTGAATGCTGCGGTGTGCGCCGACCATACGCCACACCGAACCATCGGGATTGCGGGCGATCACGTAGCCACGGTCTTCGATCCATAGCCATGTGCCGTCTTTTTTTCGACAGCGGTACTCGACTTGATAGTGGGTGGCGCGGCTATTGATGTAGTCATCGAAGACTTTCATCACATGGGGGTAATCGTCGGGATGGATCACGCTTTCCCAGGTGAAGACGGTGTTTTCCAGGGAGTGGGGATTGTAGCCCAGCATTTCGTACCAGCCGGGGTTGCGGTAGACAAACCCGGTGTTGGCATTCCAGTCCCATATTCCATCGCTGACCAGTTCCATGATGGCATGGACCAGGTCGGCATTGACGTCGAAAAGCTCACCTTTCAACGGATCCTTATCGGATATATCGCCCATCTGCGCGCTCCCTGCGAGGGTGCTGGCTCACTATGGCCAGTCAGGTGTTAACGCCGATACTCCGTGGCTTGGCGTACTGTACAACGAGGCTTGCCTGCGTAGAAGAGGCCGCAAAACCATGGCTAAGTGCCATTATTCGCGGCCTGCAGGCTATTGCGGCTCTACCATGCGCGTGGGCGGCGCACCGTTGGCATTGTGCTGGTAGATCGACTCAGGCTGGCCTTGTTCGTTGAAAAATACCTGGCCGATGCCGGCACTGTTCCACAGGCGCTCGCCGGCTTCGGCATGCTCCGGGATATACGGCACCACCTGCATGCGACGGCGACGGGTCAGCCAGTTCAGGGGCGAGCGCGGCGAGTACAGCCAGCGGTTGAGGCGGTCGAACCATTCCAGCAGGCGCGGCGGGAACTGGTTCTTGATACCGCTGCTGGTGATCTGCCAGATATGCGGCCCGACATTGCGATGGCGGATCAGCACCTTGTAGACGAACGAGTAGTGCACATCCCCGGACAGAATCACGTAGTTCCCCGGGGTACGCGAGTGGCGGAAGATATTCAGGATCACTTGCGCCGCGCCACGGTGGGCCATCCAGTTTTCGGCATCTACCAATAGCGGGTAGCCGCACCAGCTGAAGATTTTCTGCACGGTTTCGATCAGCTTGACGCCGAAGATCGGCGCGGGCGAAACGATGATGGCCGACGGGTGGTCCAGCAGTTCCTGTTGCAATTCGCTCAAGGCTTCCCAGTCCAGCAGGCCGGACGGTTGCTTGAGGGTGAACTCACTGCGCCAGCGCCGCGTGCGGGTGTCGATGACCACCAGCGCCGGAGTGGTGGGTAGCACGTAGTGCCACTGCTGGAATTTCAGGAGTTCTTCCAGCAATTGGTCCTGGCTGGGGGCATGCAGATGATTGTCGTGGTCCTGGGCGGTGGCGGTCAGGGCCAGGGTTTTTTCCACGATTAGGGCGAAGGCATCGGGGTTGTTGCCCCAGCCCTGGCAAAGCATGTAGGCAAGCAGGGCGTTGCCGATGATGCGCTTGGAGAAGGGGTTGCCGTAGGCGGTCTGCTCCCACTGGGCGCTGAGGTTCCAGTCATCGGTAATGTCGTGATCATCGAAGATCATCAGGCATGGAACATGGGCGAACACCCGGGCCACGCCGGCCAGGCCATCGCGAAACTTATCCACAGGCACCTGTTCACGGGCGTAGCGTGCCCGTTCTTCCAGGGATAACCGCGTGGGAGGGTGCGGGGCGATCAGGCTCCAAGGGGTTGGCGACCAGGCCAGCAGGTACATCGCCATGACTTCGGAGAAAGTTACCAGGTGGTTGTCGGCGGTGCTGCTGGTGAAGATCGGTTTCTTCACGCCGCCAAAGAAGCGTTCGCGCAGGGTCTCGTTGCTCTCCAGCGCCGGTAACAGGTCGGCGCGATGGTAGTAGCTGGCGGGGTGGTCGTAGAGCCGGGTGCTGTCGTCCACCACTGCGCCATCGAGGTGTTCATCGAACAGGCCCAGGCGAGCAATCAGGCCATGAATGGCGCGCAGCATCGGCCCGGCGACATCGTCGGCATACACCTGGTCGCCGCTCATCATCAACAGGGCCGGGCGCTGGGCCAGGCTGCGATCTTCGGCCAACAGGCGGTCCGCGCAGAGCAGGCCTTCATCGGCGTAATGGTGGGGTTTGCGGCAAGAGCCGTGCAGCAACTGGCGGATACGGCTGTGCAGGATGAAATCCGGGGTCTGGGCATTGGCGTACAGCAGGTGCGGCGCCCACTCGGCGATGCCGCTTTGATCATCGGTCAGCAGGTCATAGCTGATGGGCACGTCCTGGGGCAGCGGCGTGTCCAGCGTTACATCGATCAGGTGGATAAACGCTGCGCGACCTACGGGGATCACCTGGCAGCGGCTGGCGTCGAGGTCGATATCCAGCGACTGTTGGCGCGCGTGCTGGGTGAACTGCAATCGCAGGGTCAGTGCCAGCGCACGACTGCCCACCAGCCACAACACCAGGCGCCCAGGTTCCAGACGACGCAACAGGGGGCCGGCGAGGACGGCGGGCAATGTGTCGGGTTGCAGCATGAAAAAATGGCTCTGTGCGAAGGATGACAGCGCAGGTTAGCGCAGGGGATGTCGGTGTTTTGTCAACGCGGCAGGTGCGGGGCCCCGGCCTGGATCATCTACAGCAGGTTCCCACGGCCCAGGCTGTCCAGCGTGCCGGTGCTCTTGCGGCGGTCGTTGGCTGAAAGGCGGTTGAAGTCATTGGCCGGCCCCGCGGCGAAGGGTTGGTCGTAGGAACGTTTGTTGCGCGTGAGGGCGGGTTCGTCCGAGTGTGCAGGGTACTGATGCAGGTGTACGAGGGGGGAAGTGATAGTGGCGATCATCGGTATCGTCTCGGTAAGAATGTCTGGCGCTGCCATGGCGACGCCAACGCTACCTAGGAGGCTGATAGTCGAGCTATAAACAACTCGCTTCCAAATATGAATACGAAGAGCGCGACGCTGTGGCAAGCGGGCTTGCCACAGCATGCCCGATCAGAGGTGTGATTCTTTCGGCGCTTTTGGCACGGTAAAGCGGAACTCACTGCCACGTCCCAGCTCGCTTTGGGCTTCGATCCGGCCGCCGTGGGCCTTGACGATACCCTGGGTGATGTACAACCCCAGGCCGCTGCCCGTGGGATTGTTTTCGGTCAGGGTCCAATAGCGATCAAACACATGGGGCAACTGGTCAGGGGCAATGCCCTCACCGGAGTCACGCACTGAAAACACAATTTCCTCGTCATTGCTCATCGCCGAAATACCGATAATGCCCTGGCGTGGTGTGAATTTGATGGCGTTGCCGATCAGGTTCGACAGCACCTGGAACAGGCGCTCGGGGTCGGCGTTGATCTGCAGGCCGGGTTCGGCGTTGAACGACAGGTCCACGCCCTTTTCCAGGGCCAGGGGCGCCAGCAGTGAGTAGGCCTCTTCGAAGATCTGGCTGACGTCCAGCGGCACCGGCCTGACGGTGTAGCGGCCCGCTTCGATTTTTGAGGTGTCGAGCAAATCTTCCAGCAACACATTCATGCGCCCGGCGGCTTGTTGCATGGTGTCGATGGCCGAGGAAATCCGCCGCGAGGTGTGGGTGCCATCGGAACTGAAAGCCTTTTGCATCATGCCGCAGAGCATCGAGATCACGGTCATCGGGTTGCGCAGGTCATGGGACACCACCGCTACCAGCTCATCCCGGGCGCGCACGGCCTGTTGTTCGCGCAGGACCTGGCGGGCCAGGTCGTTTTCCAGGGCCGAGCGGCGCAGATCGTTGGCGGCAAAGCGGTCGCCGGGGCTCCACTTGGTGGAGATGCCGGCCATTTCCACCTTCCAGATTTCAAACGAGGTGCGTGGGCGAAGGCGCAGGCCAGTGTCGGATTTTTCCAGGGCCAGCGGTTTCTTCGGGTCGCCGCTCCACTGGATGTTCTCTTTGACTTCCGGGCGGAACCACAGCACGCCGTTGTCCACCGGTTTGGGCAAACTCATGGCCATGACGCCACTGGCTACCGCTTGATAATCCGCCGCGGGCGGGTAGACCGCTGACAGATGGTGGCTGGCAAACACCGGTTGCCCGGTGTCCTTCAACCACTTGTGCAAGGCGCGGATCTGCTCCGGCTCGGGGCAGTTGCCGTAGCGGTGCAGTTGCTGGCCTTCAATGATTGCCACGCCGCCAGCCTGCACCAGGTCCATCAGCACCTGCGGACATTGGGCCAGGCCGTCGAACACCGCGTCCGATGAGTTGCTCATTGCCTGGTTAAGTACGCCCAGGGCGTCGACTTTTTCTTCACGCTGGCGGCTGATATCCAGGGCTTCCATGGCGCTGATCTGCAACGACAGCACCTGGCCGATGGTCTGGCAGGTGGTGCGCAGATCGTTGGGCACGTGCAGCGGCTCGCGGTTACCGCAGCTGATCAGGCCCCACAATTTGTCGCCCTTCATCAGCGAGATGCTCATGGACGACAGCACGCCCATGTTCTTCATGTATTGGCAGTGGATCGGCGACACGCTACGCAGGGTGGCGAAGCTCAGATCCAGCGGCTGTCCGGTGTCCGGGCGCAGCTTGGGCAGCAGCGGCACCGGCTCGTAGTCGGCATTGGGGATGATCCGCAACCAGTTGGTGCGATACAGCTCGCGGGCTTGTTGCGGGATGTCGGACGCGGGGAAGAACAGGCCGTTGAACAGTTCCATGGAGGGCGCGGATGCTTCGGCGATGACCTGGCCGTGGCCTTCCTCTTCGAAGCGGTAAATCAGTACCCGGTCATAGCCGGTCATGGCCTGGATTTCGCTCACGCTGATTTCGTACAAGGCTTGCAGGGTTTTCGCCGACTGCAACCGTTGCAGCATCTTGCCCAGGTTGCTGGTACGACCATTCTGGGACTTGGGCTGGAAGTGCTCGTAGTGTGGCTCGAACTCCAGCACCAACACGCCTTGGTGGCGATGCAACAGGCCTTCGAACTGGCCACCGTTAAGGGTGACGTACAGTGGTGGGGCATCGATAAAGCTGGGTTGGCCGGCTATCTGGCGCACAACGTCGGTAGGTTGCGTGCCCAGCAGCGTGTCCAGTGGTTGGCCGAGCAAGGCCTCGGGCTGGTGATTGAACAGGCTGGCCACGTTGGCGCTGACTTGCACGATCCGCAGGTCTGGTTCGCTCAGGGTCAGCAGCACGCCGTGAGGCTGGATCGCACCGGGAAAACGGATTGGCTCGTCAGCACAGTTGGCCAGCAGTTGTTCAAAGTCATCGGGTTTCATAGCAGTACCTCCTGGCTGTCGAGCCATTGCTCAAAACAGCGAAATGTCGCACAGGCCGCGTCCACCGCCTGCTGACGGCCAAGGTCGTCCAGCGGAACGTGGCCCAGGTAGTCGAGAAAGTCTTTCCAGCGCCGACCGGTCTCGGCGCCATAAACATTGAGAAAGGCGCCGCCATTGCTGGCGTCCAGCCCCAGGCTGCGGGCCATCTCCCGGCGCAGCAACTGGCCGCCAAGGGTCGCCCCTTCGAGCACATACAACACGCCCAGGCAGGCGGCCGGTGTGCCGAGAGGAGGGAGGCTCGGGCAGAGGGGCAGGGCGACAATCGCTGGGTTAGCCAGGCCCAAGGCAATCAGGTCACTGTGCAGGGTTGGTGTTTTCACTCGCAGCGTCTGGTCGAATCCCACGGGAATCATCGCGCTGTCGTACAGTCGCGATTCCATCGGATGGTAGAAACCGTAGTAGGCCGCAAGCAGGCGGCCATACCAATCGGCATCCAGTCTCGGTGAAAAGAACGGCAAGCGTTTTTCCAGGGCCACATGGAGTTGGGCTGTGCCCGAGCGCAAGGCTTCAAGCAGGGAGGGCGCCGCGACGTCATGGGCCGGTAGATGCATGAAGGAAGCTCGGAGGGGTCGGCCAGGGCGGGCCATGGCTGACGCGTGAGTGAAGGGTGGGCGCACAATTCTATACGCCCGACCGTCTGTATCTGAGAGGTCATAACGAAAAACCTGACGTTTTCGTCAGAAAAATAACCGGATACTCAAAAACAGACCTCACACGCTGTCGCGAAGTTCGATTGCCGCGATATTGCGATGCTATTAGTGCAGGGAGGTACCTTGCACCAACGCGGCCTGCACACAGTCGAGCAGCCGCTCCGTGCTCCAGGGCTTGGGCAAAAACTTCACCGTGCTGCCCAGTTGTGCGGCCATCACCGTATTGCCTGAGGTCAGCACCACTGGCAAGGATGGCCAGCGATGGGCCACGACCTTGCTCAGGTCATACCCGTTGAGCAGGCCGGGCATCTGGATATCGCTGACAATCAGGTCTACCGGATCACTGGTCCTCTCCAGAAAAATCATCCCCTCATCGGCCGAAGGGAAAGAGGTCACCACGGCGCCGAATTCCTCCAGCACGTCCACCATCAGCGAGCGAATAATCTCGTCGTCTTCCAATACCAATATCGATGGCTGAGCCATGATCCTTACTCCACCATCTGGGTTGAATAAGGTGGAGTGGCCTGTCAGGGGTTAGGTTCGATTGGATGTTTTTTATTCGATGGGTGGTCATTTGGTGGTATCTACGGCGCCTGCACAACCGCTATAGCTTGCGAGTCTTGGGTGGGTTAAGCCAGGATGTGGGCCGGAAAATTCACCGCAAGGAATGCCAGTGTGAAAGAAATGATCGGCGCGTTGATCGTCGTTGCCACCGTTTTGTTCGGTTGCACCGGGGTGTTGGTGGCAGTGGCGTTCAGCACCAAGAAAAGTCGCCTGGAAATACTCAAGAGCTTGAGCGGCATGAGCCTTGGGCGTGATCGCTTTATCGGGATAGCGCAGTTGTGGGCCAGTTGTTTCCAACGGGTGTTCGGGCGCACGTTACTGGCCAGGCGCCAGTTGATCAGCATCCCGCTGTACACCTTGCTGGTGTCACTGGTGTTTTTTGTCGTGTGGCTGCTGGATCTCTACCTGTTTAAAAACCCTGAGCACGTGTTCAATGTGCCGCCGCCGCCCAATGTGCTGCAGGCGATCAAGGACTTTTATAGCAAGGGCCTGCTCGTCGCGATCGCGATCGATTGCGTGACCATCCAATTGACGAAATGGAGCATCAATGTGGGGATGCGCCGCGGCTTTGGTTCGTGGCGGTTTTTGTGGTGCTTTTCGGCGACGATTGCCTTGGCGTACCTGCTGTTCAGCGCGGCGGTTTACTGGTTTCGCTGGTCGGATATGAGCGAGCTGTACGCCATGTTGCCCGCCGACGAAGTGCGGCCGACGATCGCGTTCAGTCCATTGCGCGATGTGCTGTATTCGATTTCGCTGTTTCAGCCCGTGACGTTTATCTACGCCACGTCCGAAGGTTTTATCTCCAGCTACTTCATGCCTGAGCCGATCCTGTTTTACTGCGCGGTCACCGGCACACTCTCACTGCTTACCATCACCGTGGCCTACCAGTTCGCCAGGGGCGCTGACTGGCTGCGACGCTTGTGCATGGGGGTTGTCAGCCACGTTGGCACGCCCCGGGCCAACGCCATGAGTGTGGTGTTCATGATGTTGCTGGGGCTGGTGTTGGTGCCGTTGTGCCTGATGGCGATCTACCTGGCTGTCTGAAGATTCGGCCTATTGAGTCAGAAGCGCTCGTCGAGCAAGGCCGGCAACGTCAGCTCCTTGACGAAGCTGGCCGATGACAGGCTCATGGCCATGCGCACCACCTGCACCACGTCATGTACCGGGATCAACTGCCCGTCGCCGCGCTGCTCGGCCTCAAGCCGTGATGTGCTCAACGGGTCTTCGGTATTCAGGTAGCCCAGGTTCAGGCAGGTCACGCCCAGGCGCTGGTGCCGATAGCCTTCGCGCAGGGCATCGGCCATGCCGCGCAGGGCGAATTTCGACGCGCCAAACGTGACTTCCGGGCGCCCGCTCTGGGGCAGCCCCGAGGTCGAGCCGGTCAGGATGATGCGTGGGTTGGGGCTTTTTAACAGTACGGGCAGCAGGCGCTTGATCAGCAGCAGAGGCGCGGTGATGTTGCAACTGACGATGGCTTCCAACTGCGTGTCTTCATCCTTGAGAAAGCTGTAGGCCTCATCGAACGCCCGATCCTCCCAGATGCCCAGGTTATAGATCAGCGTGTCCAGCCCGTCCTGCGCCACTGCTTGTTCGATGAGCTGCGCGGCCTGTGCTGGTTGGCCAAGGTCGGCTTCTACCCACGACACTTCGGCGCCGGTGCTGGAGACCAAGCCAGTGGGGCGGCTGCGCGAGACACCGATCAAGGTATCGCCCACCCCGCCCAGGCCTTCCATAAATGCCCTGCCCAAACCTTTGCTTGCACCGACCACCATGGTTCTCATCGATCGCTCCTGAACTGACGTGCTGAGGGAAAGTGCGCATGCAAGCAGAGGGCGGGAGTGATGGCAATTAAATGGCTGTGTCTAAATGTTATGCCAGGTACAGGGAGCGATTTGTCTCGAGTTGTTTTAGAGTGATGGCTCTTTGCCATTTATCCAGTCGACGCTAAGGAAGTAAAAATGAAACGGATCGAACGCGACTTCATCACCTTATTCAATTGCCTGTGGTATCAGGATTTTCCGGTGGAGGTCGATGCCGTCACCAACCGTGCGGGCTGGACGATTCATGTGGGGTTGGTAATGCGCGAATGCGCGAAATTGCTGGGCGCACGTGCTTATTTCGAACAGGGCGGGCGTACCGATGCGGTCCTGAAGTATTCCGACAAGAGCATTTTGTCCAATGTCGAATGGGAGTGGGTCCAGTCCCACAACGATAAAGTGGATGAAATCAGCAAGCTGTTTAAAAACCATGAACAGGCGGCGTTCTCCACCTTCGTGTCCTACAGCACCAAAAGCCATTTGCCCGAAGCCATCGAGAAGGCTTCCAAGCTCTGGGCCAAGGCCAGCACGCCACTGATCTTTTTCGTTGTGACCTTTGAATCAGTTGGGCGCGACCGGCACTTCCTTGAACTGCAGACGCACTTTTTCAGCCGGGGCAAACACAAGAAAATCCGTTCGCAGCCAGCCCTGCCTTGGCAGATCAACCGGGCACGCTTCAATAACGTGGACGAGGACAAGTAAACCGCAGGCATAATTGCCGCCTTCACTGCTAAAGCCCTGACCTGGAGCCCCTGATGAAACCCGCTGCCTTACTGACTCTTTTGCTCACTGCCGCGCTCTTTAACACTTCGGCGACGGCAGCAGGTGATGCCGAGGCGGGTGGCAGGTTGTTCACCAAGACCTGCGGCGGTTGCCACAGTGTCGGGTTGAATGCGCGCGGCGGTTTCGGGCCACAGCTCAATGGGGTGATCGGGCGGCTGGCGGGTACCACGGCGGACTATCAGTATTCCGACGCGATGAAAAACTCAGGTGTGGTGTGGACGCGGGAAACACTTGCCGCCTATATCGAGAACCCGAAGAAAGTGGTGAGCGGCACCCGTATGATTTTCTGGGGGATCAGCGATCAGGAGAAGATCGAGAATCTGCTGGCGTATCTTGAGACTTTCCAGACGCAATAGCCCAAACCAGCCGCTACGAATATCTGATACACCGCATTTGGCTGGTTGGGGCTGCTTCGCAGCCCAGCGCGGGCGATGCGGCGCTCCGACAAGCCCGCTCGCCACAGACGAGCAGGCTGCCAGGATCAGGTGCCCTGGGGTGTTTCACCACGCGCTAGCCGCCCATTGATGTCATCGATCACCGCTGGCAGGTCGACGATGGTATCGATCAGGTAGTGTGGTCGCGCACCCTCAAACATCTGGGAAATACGCTCGCGCTCCTGGGCCAGTTCTTCGGCCGGTAGCGCTTTGTATTGTGCGTAAGTGCGCCCCAGCGCGTTGCCGGAGCAGGTCAGCGCCACCGTCCACATGCCGGCACTGCGCCCTTCCAGGATCCCTGGCCAAGTGTCATCGACCTTGACGCATGCCGCCACATCGCTGATGCCCAAGGCGATCACGTTGGCCAGGGCCTGGGCCGGATGTGGACGTCCGTTGGGCACTTCGTCAGTGGCCACCACATGATCGGCCACGTAGCCATTTTGCCGCGCCAACTCAACCACCTTGGCCATCACCACCGCCGGATAGCCCGAGCACGAGCCGATCTTCAGGCCTTTGCCCCGCAGGGTTTCAATTGCCTGCAGTGCGCCGGGAATCACCGCCGAATGCAGGGCGATTTTCTCGATCTGCAGTGGCATGAAACGCTCATACAGGGCGGTGACGTCCTCGTCGCTCGGCAGGCGATGGAACACGGCGCGATAACGTTCGGCAATCTGCGGCTGATTGCACAGGGTGCGGATGTGATCCCACTTGCCCATGCCCATGGGGCCGCGCGCTTCCTCCAGGGAAACCGCGACGCCGAACTCGGCAAAGGCTTCGACAAAAATCTGCGTGGGGGCGAAGGAACCGAAGTCGACGACGGTGCCGGCCCAGTCCAGGACCACGGCTTGCAGCTTGGCAGGTTGTTGGTAATGCATGAGCAATCTCCAGTTTCGGGTATGAGTGGGCCGTCCCCCGATAAACGGGGTAAGCCGGTTGCGTACAAAAAAATCAGGCGATTCAGGTAGCCGGTATGGGGCTGGCCTCAAACAGTTCGGCGATCATCGGGCGGTTGCGCCGGATCCCCAGGCAACACAGGTGGTAGTCGATGGAAAACGGGTGATCGACAAAGGTGATCGGGGTGGTGCCCGGCGTTTCGGCGTACTCCACCTCCGACACAAAGCCGATGCCGATGCCCTTGGCGATGGCATGCACGATGGCCTCGCGGCTGTTGAGCTGCATCACGCAGTTGAGGTCCACACCAAGGCGCTTGCAGCTTTCTTCCACCAACTGCCGGGTGCGTGAGCTGCGTTCGCGCATGACCCAGCGCTCCTGGCTGATCTGTGCGACGTGCACCTCTTTCTGCGCCGCCCAGGGATGGTCGTCGCGCACCACCGCGATGATCGGGTAGCGGCGGTACAGTTGCGTGTCGAAGCGTCGGTCAAATTCCGAGAGGGCCAGGATTGCCACGTCGATATCAAAGTTGAACAGGCGGTCGAGGGTTTCCTTCTCCGGGGAAAACGAGGTTTCCAGCTCGATGTCCGGGTGGCGTTGCATCAACTCGTACGTCAGGTTCATGGCGATTGGCGGCGACACCGCGCCCAGGCGCAACATCCCAGTCTTGCGCTGCTTGAAGCTGTGCAGCAATTGCATGGCCTCATCCTCCTGGCCGAACAGGCCCTGGGTGATTCCGTAGAGCGCGTGGCCGGCCGCGCTCATCTCGATAAAGCGCCCACGGCGGTGGAACAACTCCACCGAGAACTGCTTTTCCAGGGCGTTCACCTGTTCGCTGACCGTTGGCTGGCCGACGCTCAAGTACTCGGCGGCGAGGGTGAAACTACCGGTCTTCGCGACCGCATGAAACGAACGCAGCCACTTGTGGTACTGGTACATAACGGGTCCTGTTCCAGAGGGCGTCAACGGCGGATAAACAGGGCCACCACCGCGCTGCACAGGCAGGCCGAGGTGACGACGATGAAGATCAGCGACGTATTGCCGGTACTGTCGAGCATACTGCCGATCAGCGGTTCCGCCAGGCCAGCGAACAGATAAGACGAGAAGTTCATCACACCGGTTGCGGTGCCTGCGCGCTTGGCGCCTACCAAGTCCGGGCACAGAGCCCAGAAGCTGGATGCCGGGCCGTAGACAAAGAACCCGCACAGAAACAGCGCCACCAGGCCGATTGCACTATGGGGCGGCAGGCTCCACATCCACAGGCTGGTGGCGGCGCCGAGGAACATATAGAGCATGATCGCCAGGTAGCGCTTGGAGCCGAACAGCTTGTCGGATACCCAGCCATTGCTCAGGGCGCCGACGGCCATGCCGACTGGCAGGGCGACGGTGATCCACTTGGGATCGATCATGCTGTCGCCGCTTTTCCAGTTGGCACCGAGAAAGTGCACCGGCACCCACACGATCAAGCCGTAGCGCGCAGCGTTCTGGAAGCCCAGGGACACGGCGGCGATGATCAGGCGCGCGTTTTTCAGCACGGCTTTGTAGCGCTGTGCCGAGGTTTCTTCGGTGTCCTGGGCCACTTCATGGCCCTTGTCCTCGGCGTTGGCCACGCCGGTATCGGCCAGGGGCTCGAAGCCAAGATCCTGCGGGCGTTCACGGGCCACCAGGTAAAACAGGATGCCCCCGGCCAGCATCAGCAGGACTGGCAGGCGGAAGATCCAGCGCCATTCCAGGTGCAGCACCTCCAGCACCACGATGGAGGTCACATAGGACAGCACCGACGCACAACCGGCGGCGAACACATAGAAGCCATAGACCCGGCCGCGCTCGCTGGCGCTCCACCAATTGGAGATCAAGCGGCTGCCCGGCGCCCAGCCCAGTGCCTGGAAGTACCCGTTGATGCCCCACGGCAGGATCAACCCGGCAAAGCCACTGGCAAAACTGGTGACCCAGTTGGCGCCACAGGACAGCACCGCGCCCAGGGTCATGATGCGCCGGCCGCCGAATTTGTCGGCCAGGTTGCCGTTGATCGCCTGGCCAATGGCATAGGCCCAGAGCATGGCGGCCGAGATCCAGCCCAGCACCTCCTTGGTCAGGCCGAACTCGGCCTGTATCCCCGGGATGGCGAAGCCGAAGGTCTGGCGCCCGGTGTAGAAAAACAGGTAACAGAACATCGCCGCCAGCAGCATGCGCCACTGGGCAACACGGAACGACGCCGAGCGAACGGCAGGGACAGGCAGGGTGTGTGCACGATTCATGATGTTTTCCTTATTGTTATTCGCCCCCGAAACCGCAGCGACGGGGTGGCACGCTTTACAGGTGCAAGAGGAAAGACTGAATTGCGTTGGGCTCAGGCGGCCCTGGAACCGATAAAGTTCTTGCCGCGTGCCCCTTGCAGGGCGAAGCGGATCATCGCGTCGGCCTCGGTGGGCGTGACGCCGTAGTCGGCGAACTCGGTTTTTACGTCCAGGCTGTGCAGGAAGTTGCGCAACTGGGTCTGGGCTTTATCCAGGTCATCGCCGAACACCCGGCGCAGCGTGTGATCGCGCGCCGCGTCATGCCCCCACGCCAACCCCAACACCAACGGCAAGGTGAAGGAACAGGCGATGCCATGGGGCAGGCCGTGGTGCAGGGTCATTTCGTAGGAAATGGAGTGGGCCAGGGCGGTCTTGGTATTGGAAAACGCCAGGCCTGCCTTGAGTGCCGCCAAGGCCATGCGTGAGCGCAACTCTGGGTTGCCAAGGTCGCGCCGCAGTTGCGGCAGGCACTCCAGGATGTCCTCGATGGCGGACACCGCAAAAGTGTCGGAAACCGGGTTGGCGTTGATATTCCAGATCGACTCCAGGGCGTGGGATAAAGCATCGAGCCCTGTGGATACGGTGACCCCGGCTGGCACCGTGAGCATCAACTGTGGATCAACAATCGCTACCTTTGGCCAAGTGCAGTCCAGGTGCAGGGAGTACTTCTTGTGGCTGGCCGAATCCCAGATCGTCGCCCAGGGCGTCACCTCACTGCCGGTACCCGCGGTGGTCGGCGCCGCGATCAACGTCTTGCAATGGGCCGGTACAAACGGTTGGCCGGTCGCCAACAACGCCAGCAACTCATCGAACTGCCCGGACTCGGTCCCGACAATCAATGCCTTGGCCGTATCAATCGCACTGCCACCACCGACGGCCAGCACCACATCACAACTTCCGGCCTGCTGCCAGAAACGCTCATAGGTGCCACGCAGTTGAGCGACATCGGGGTTGGGCTGCACATCCTCGACCACATACACCAAGCGCTCGTCCAGCAGTGCCTGGATCCTCTGCACCAAACCCAGCGCACGGGCTTCAGGAAAGGTGACGAGGGCGACAGTCTGGTGTGCGGTGATACTGGCCAGGTCTTGCAGGCAGCCCCAGCCGAAGCGGGTGTCTACCGGGTTGTGGAATCGGGCAGTCATGGCGTGTTCCTGGTTTTTGTTGTTGGAAGTGGCGCCAATAGTCGGTGAGGGTGGGGGAGAGCTCAAATCGATAGATTGGGGGGATGGATTGGTTGGGCCGATAGTGGGGGGATGCACAGCAGAGTCGCAACTTCGGGATTCGGTTGGCGGGCAATGGAGCGGTGGTTGTGGTTTCAGCGTTCGTTGGCGTCGTTTGGTATCGCAGGTATTTGCGTGGAGGGTAGGGAGCAGTCTCACATGTGATGGCACACTCCCTCGCCTCTGCGCAGATAAGTTTCAACCCCAATATCAAGCGTCTACGGGCCAGGTGCCTCGACGCACCATCTCCCTGACACGGTCTGCGCCATTGGCCCTGACCAGCAACTCCATGCGGGCTTTTTCGATAGCCTCGGCGCTCCATTGATCGGTTGCCATGGTGGCTTTTTCATGGGACCAGCCGTTGTCGTAGTGACGCACGACAAATTGCTGCTGGTACTCCCACATCGGCGTCCCGGGAATTGGGGTGACGATAAACGGGTTGGCATAGGCCATGCCGGCGCCCATCAGGTTGACGGCGTAATCGATGGTCCGGTCGATCAGTTCCAGGCTTTCTACAAAAGGTTTTTGCCCAGGCCCCGCAGGCGGGTTGACGAACCCCAGCATGAAGCCGCCAGTAACTTGAATCCCGTATTCGGTAAAGATTTCGATGAGTTCGAACGTTGATTGTTGAATGGCATTGAGTCGGGACTTGTTGGAGTTGAGCAGGGCGTCCTCGTTAGCGCTCTCCACCGCAAGGTAGATGTTGTAGCAGCCATTTTCGGCAATCGAGCGAATGAACTCCCTTGCCGTCAGTCCTCCTTTGACCGCTTCGATCACATTGCGATATTGGGGGTTCTTGCGCTCCTTTTCGTCCATCTGGGCGATAAAACGCTCACCCAGGTGCAGCAGGATCAGGTTGAAGAGGCTCAACCCGCCTTCCTCAACCCAGGGCAAGTCATGTTTTTTCAGCAGCCGACCGACCTCCATGGCATACAGCGGGTCGTGCATCAGGTGATCGTCCTCGATCAACACCTCGGTCACGCCTTGCTTGACCAAGTCGGCCAAGTGCAGGTCAAACCAGTCGAGGCCCAGGGCGCGCCAAGGGCCATTGATTTTCGGGATGTAGCAGAAGTTACAGTTCACGTTGCAGCCAATCGTGGAGAATATCTGCGCCCAGGCACCGTACTTGCGCACCCGTGCTCCGGAGGAGTGGTAGGGCTGCAGGTAATGGTTCATGTCCAGGAAGCTGAAATCCGGCAAGGGCATCAGGCCAAGCCGCTCGTCGAGGTCCTGGCGCTTGGGGACGATGCTCAGATAGCTGGACTTGTGGCTAGGGCGAACCAGTTGCCCACGGCTGTCGCGGTAGGCCACGCCAGGCACGGCATTGATGTCGGTGCCCTCGTGGGTCAAGGCATCGAGCAGCAGTGTGAAGGCGCGGTCGGCTTCGTTGATCAGTGCAAAGTCGAAGGCCGAATCCAGCAGCGCGTTTTTCCAATCGCCACTGGAATGAGCACCGCCGGTTACCAGGACCAGATTGGGGTCGATATTCCTTACCAGTTCAGCCAGTGCACGGGCATTGCCCCATTGCACGGTGTAGTTGCATTGGATGCCGACAATATCGGGCTGCGCGGTTTCGATGATCTTGCGCATCTGCGCATCGGTCAGGCCGTAGCGGATCAGGTGGCCCTGGTCGACCTTGACCAGGCTGGACTCCTGGGACCAGCCGGCAAAGGGCGCATCGACAATCTGCACCTCATAACCCGCACGTCGGGCGACGGTGGCGATGCGCAACAGACCGATGGGGGTACCGGCACGTTTCATGACTTCAAATGTATCAATGCCGATGCGGGCGAATGCGCTGTCGTCCAGCGTGGGCTCGATCAGGCGCGTGTAAGGGGGAACAAACAACAATACGCGAGGGGCTTCGCCATTGGCACGCCGGCGGATGCCGGTGCGGCTGCTCAGTAACGATGGCTGTCCCAGGTGACTGAGCAAGGGCCGTGTGGGCGCAACCGAAAAACCGGGGCCGTAGCTCTCGATCCTCACGGTATCTTGCGAAGCGATCAAATCCATTTGTCTATCTCCTGGGGGGCTCGATATCAGCGTGAGGTTTTGCGTGAGCGTGAAGTGGCAATGACGGCCCCTGCGATGATTAACGCGGCAGGGAGCAGCAGGATCGGCTTGGCGTCGCTTTGCCCTACGGCAATCAGCAGCAGTGTGGAGAACAGCGGCGCCAGGTAAGACAAGGCGCCAAGCATCGCCAGGTTGCCGTGCTTGGTTGCGTGATCCCATGCGAAAAAGGCCAGGCCTACCGGGCCGAGCCCCAGCGCGACGATTGCCGCCCATTGGCCCGCGCCAGGCTGCACTGTGGTTTCGAAGGCCAGGTGGCACAGCAATCCGGCGATTGCGACCAACCCGCAAATGCCGCCGATGATGCTGCTGGGGACATTGCTGAAGCGCCGGTTCACCACCGAGTAAATCGACCAGACCCAGGCACAGGCAAAGGCAGCGGCGTAACCGACAATCGGCATCGCCAGGCTTTCACCCTGGGCGCGCTGTTGCATGATGAAGGCCGTCCCTGCCAGACCGAGCAATGCCCCCAGTAGTTGGCGCTTGCGCAGCGACTCTCCAGTGGAAAACCCCGACAGCAGGACGATCAGCAGCGGCCACAGGTACGCAATAAGGCTGGCTTCAGCCGCCGGCGCGGCCTTCAGGGCGAAAAAATACAGAGAGTGATAGACAAAGATGCCGGCGAAGCCCGTTGCCCACACGTACCAAGGCTGGCGCCAACTGCTGAACCCCTCAGCGCCGCGCATACCCAGCATCAACAGACTTGCCACGAATGCGACGGCGAAACTCGATGCCAGCAACTGAAAAGCCGGGATTCCTGCGGTCAATGTGGTCAACAGTGCCAGGCACGCCCACAAAAACACTGCAATGACCCCAATCAGGGTGGCACCTGCGGCGCCCTTGGCAAGGGTGAAGGATGCGTTGGAAGTGCTCATGCGGCCGCGTCTTTAGATGATCCTAATGCCGGGACAATAAAAAAGTTTCGAGGGGCGCGTATTGATCGGGCCTGCCAAAAAAATGTTCAGGCCTGCTGTTTTCAATGATCGCGTGCTTGTTTACGCACAGCCGCCGGGGTGAGGTTGCGGGCTTTCTTCAGGGCATGGCTCAACGCACTCTGATCGGCATAACCGGCGCGGTGCGCAATATCAATGATCGACAGCGAGGTCTGGCGCAACAGATCGACGGCCAGGTTCAGGCGCAAGGTCGCGATGTGGGTGAACGGGGTTCGTTTCAGGTGTTGTCCGAACAGTACATACAAGCGCCGCTCGCTGGTGCCCGCGTATCGGGCAATGTCATGCACTGTCAGGGGCATACTCAGGTGCTGTTCGATGTAGGTCAGCGCCCTGGCGAGAATGAGTTGCCCGGGGTCGTTCGGCGGGGCGTCGGGTTGCAGCAATGAGCCCAAGAGCAAATGGCTCCATGACTGGGCCATTTCTGGTGAGTTGACCAGCCATGTTCCGTTGTTGTTTGCGTAGTCGAGTAAATGCCGGATCTGGGGGCGGACCGCGAAAAAGCGTTTGTCATGGAGCGGATCCAGGAGCTGCGCGGTGCTTGGCTGCTGTTGTTCGGCAGGCGGCATCAACACGTCCAGTACCAGGAAACTGTTACGGGTATTGGCCAGGAACGTATGCCGGGCGCCGGCGGCAATCACCACGCCCTGGCTCGCATCGACTTTGCCACCCCATCCGTCGACCTCAATCTCCATCGACCCGGATTGGGGGAGGACTATTTGATGAAAATCGTGCTCGTGCAGCTCGATCTGCCCGGAATAAGAGCGCAGCGCCAGAGAGAACGATTGGGGGGGAGTGGCGCTCATCCGTGACGCTCCTTGGGCTGAAGCACTTATCCTACGTCAGCCATCGGGCTGGGAGCCAGAGCAATGAAACAGTTGGCAACCGCTGGGAGTATTGCCAGCCGATCATCCCAACAGATGTTTAGAGATCAGCCTGGAGATTTCGACAATCGAGGTTTTGCCCGTGAACTCGAACTTCACTTTGCCCAGCGATGAGAAGTAGATCTCCAGTTCCGAATCCAGGTCGAACGTACCGGAGGTTTCCACCGAGTACGCGACGATGTTTTTGTAGGGCAGGGAGGTGAAGTCTTTCTTGCTGCCGGTGATGCCTTGTACGTTCACGGCGATGATGCGTTTGGTGGTGAACACCACGCCGTCGCGCATGGCTTTATAGGCATCGACTACTTGTTCGTCATCGAGCAACAGCGAAGCAACGCGTTCGGCATACTCGTTGTTTTGCTTGAGTTTGAAGAAGCCTTTGTTGTTGAAGTCGATCATTGGAAGGTCCTTGGGGGGCTGGGAGGGTGCTACAGGATTGCCTTGAGGTAGTCCTTGAGTGCTTCGAGTGGGGGATTGAGTTCCTCTAGTGTCGAGGCTTGCTGGACGTCAGTCATAAGCTTTTGCAGCTCGCGGCCCAACACCGTGTCGGCACCACCCAAGGTCGCCAGGGCCAGCTTGGTGCATTCCTCTACCTTGCGTTGGATGGTTGGCAGGTCGCCACTGCGCACCAACAATCCAAACACCTCCCGCTCGTAACCATCCATGACCAGATCGTCGCGCAGGATCGGGCTGCCATCTTCGGTCTCATGCACCAGTTTGAGGGCGAATAGAGCAACGGCTTCGAGCGTCAATTCCATGGTCCTGGGTCCTCTCCTATGGGGTGCGGCGGGGGTGGTCATTTTTCTGCAGGCGAAAAAAAGACCTTGAGTTTCAAGGCCTTTCTTTAAAGCATTAATGGCTTGATTTGTATAGATTAAATTGGATGTGGCGGTAGGTGGGTGGCGCGTTATTGCAGGGGTACATATATGTCAGTCTGCCATTGATCCTGCGGGGTCTCGGGATAAACGCTCAGATAATCGAAGAACAGGGGGTGGTCGCGCAGTTCCTCGCCGCTGGTGGGTAGCCAGTCGCGATAGATCGGGTAGATGGTCTCGCCGATGTGGTCCGTCGAGCCCACGTGGCGTACGACAACACAACGCCCTCCTGGGATAACGCGCTCGGTTACGCCGAACTCATTTGCGGCCACGGCCTCGTTAATTTCACCGCAGAGTGCAAACCGGAATGCTTCGGGCGGGGTTGTATCGGGGTTGCCGAAAGGAATGCCAAAGCTGCGACTTGATTGCACGGGCGACTGTCCGCTGCGCATGCGCCACTCGGAAAACCTGCGCACACTCTCGCTAACGAGCCCGGGAGCGCCACAGTGTTCGAGTGTTGCCACTCTGACGGGGTGAAACTCTACGATTCGTACGAGCATGATGATGTTCCTTGAGAAGTGAGGGATGGTGAACACCGAACTCCAGACCTGCCAACTGGGCTGCTTCCTGAACGCACTCGGTGCCATACCGAACGCTCGCCGGAATGCTCTGGAAAAAGCCTCGGGGCTTTCGAAACCTGCACCGAAGGCTGTTTCCAGTACCGAGTAACCCGGGGTGGAGGCCAGGCAATGCGCCGCGCGTCGTAGCCGCATCAATTGCACGTAGCGTGAAACTGGTACGCCGACGAAGGCAGTGAATTGCCGATGGAAGTGAAACGCCGAAAAATTCGCCACTTGGCTCAACGCCTTCACGGACAGGTCACCTTCGAGATTGGCTTCTATATAGGTGAGGACTGCATTGAAGCGTTGTGTGTAGGCAGCGTTGCTCGACAAGTCAGACACTGGATGGAGGCTCCTGGAGTTCGGTAGGCCACAGAGTCAGGGATACCCGTATGCCCGCGCCTAGCCGTGCTTGCTGAGGTAGTGCTTGAGATGTCTAGGGCGTTTCATGATGGCAACTCAGGCGCTTTGCAAAGAATTTTCAGGCGGGGGTTGACCACGTGTTTTAATCCTGTATTATTCGCCTCCCGCTGACGAGAGATCTGAAGCGCAAGTGGTTGAAGTTGTTGAGGAAATCCTCGAAAGCTTCTGAAAATAACCACTTGACAGCAAATGAGGCTGCTGTAGAATGCGCGCCTCGGTTGAGACGAAAGATCTTAACCAACCGCTCTTTAA
>NZ_MIFU01000152.1:0-902 GCF_001855215.1 Pseudomonas sp. 06C 126
CGCCTACGTCTACGACCTCAACGGCCACCTGCAGGAAAAAACCGAGTTCGGCGACGATGACCGTCAGCTGATTACCGCCTACCAGCGCGATAACGCCGGGCGCCTCATCCGAAAAACCCTACCCGATGGCAGCACGGTGGATTACACCTACGACCGCCTCGGCAATCTCCTAAGCGTCGACGACGGCCACTGGCCGCTGCACTACGAATACGACAGCCAGAATCGCCTGACCGCTGAACACCAGGGCTGGGGCACCTTGCGTTACGGCTACGACAGCTGCGGCCAACTCGACCACCTGCGCCTGCCCGACAACAACCACCTGACCTTCAACCACGACAAGGGCGGCCACCTCGCCACCGTTGAGCTCAATGGCCGCACACTCACCTCGCACCTGTTCAAGGCCGGCCGCGAACAGCAGCGCCAGCAGGGCCACCTGCTGAGCCACTACCACTACGACGACCAGGGCCGCTTGGCCCAACACGAACACCGCCACGGCCTTCGCCGCTACACCTACGACCCAGGCGGCAACCTCACCCGCCTGCTCGACACCCGCAAGGGCCAGCACGACTACCACTACGACCCCCTCGACCGCCTGACCCGCGCCGACCACTCGCAAGACGTGCAAGAACGCTTCGCCCACGACCCGGCGGGCAACCTGCTGATGCAAGACCGCCCAGGCCCCGGCATCGTCGTCGGCAACCGCCTCTTGCTACAAGGCGACCGGCATTACGACTACGACGCCTTCGGAAACCTCATACGCGAACGCCGCGGCCGCGCGCAGCAACTGGTCACCGAATACCGCTACGACTGCCAGCACCGCCTGATCGGCCTCACCCAACCAGACGGCAGCCAGGCCAGCTATCGCTACGACCCGTTTGGCCGGCGCATCAGCAAAACCGTGG
>NZ_MIFU01000153.1:0-782 GCF_001855215.1 Pseudomonas sp. 06C 126
TCAACCCGCTGCACCAGCCGTGCGCGCGGGTCATGCACATAGACTTCCTGGCTGCCATCGACGTTGAGCAGGGTGACGCGGCCGTGGTCATCCCAGACATAGCGCGTATCCATCTGCGCAAAACTGGCCCAATGCCGCACACAGCGCGCTGCCTTGCCAGACCGTTCCCACGCCCAGAAGAAACTCGCCCCACCGGCCAACTGCCGCTCAGTGATCACCGCAAGGCTGTCGTACTGATAGCGCTCGCTTTCGCCTAAAGCATTGGTCGCCTCAACCAGTCGCCACTGTTCGTCGTAGCCGTAGGAAACGACGTTCTGCTCAGTCACCCAGGCGTCATCCGCTTCGCTTTCCACGCGAAACACCTGGTAGTCCACCGCCACAATGTGCCCGCGCTGGTAGCGAAACAGCAGCGCCCGCCCGGCATCGTTATCCAGGCGCAGAATCCGCCCCAACCCATCGCGGGAAATGCGCAGGCGGTTGTCATACCCATCGCTGATCGCCGTCAGCACACCGCCCTGGAAGTGGTAGAACGTTGCCCCTTGAGCCAGCACCAACTCATCCGACGCTGCCCCCAGATAAATCGCTGCTTCAGCCAGGCTATTGCTGATGGCTGGTCGCTCTACGGTGGGCAGGGGAAAGGTGGTGCTGCGGTTCTCGTGGTCAGTCCACACCACCGACTCGCCGGCCACTTCCAGCCGCTGCGCCAGGGAATGGCTCCAGCCAAAGCCCAACCCGCTATCCACCTCCACGGCACTGGTGCGATACAGCCGCGTCCAGGCAAA
>NZ_MIFU01000154.1:0-715 GCF_001855215.1 Pseudomonas sp. 06C 126
CGGCTCCAGCGGCATCCCGGCCCTGCGCCAGAGCATTTCGGCGATGCTGCCCAATGCCCAACATGTAGAAGGCAACATCTTCGGCAGCATTGGTAGCGGATTGGCGATTGAGGCCAGTAAGCGTTATGGCTACTGAGTGAAGAAATCGCCTCGTGATGGCACGGGGCGATTCATTAGGCCTTACCTTTGGCCAACTGATCGACCCATGTCTTGAAGGTATCTGCATAGTCATAAAAACCGACAACCGTGCGGACTAATTTTCCGTCCCGGAAAAAGAGCGTGGTTGGCGCAGACTGCACGTCATAAGCAGGCGTTTTCTCGATCGGGCCATTTACCTCCAGCGTCTTGTCGAGGAACTCAATAGCCTTGCCCTGATCCTGGGCTGCTGCCTCCAGTGTCGCGACCATTCTGTTTGAAGATTGTTTGCTGGCATTACTGAACAGCACAATCACGGGGGTTGTGGACTTGAGCACACGACTTTCAAAGCTGCTGGCATCTACCGTAGGCAAAGACATGATTTAGCTCCTGTCGAAACAAAAGATGATATTGCGCACGCAAGAGCAGACCATCAAACCCGTGGTGGGTCTACTGTCAGAAATAACAGGTCTGAACCACTTCGACGACGCCTCGGTAGACGTGGCCCAGGTCGACACGGTGTTCTTCACCGGCGGCTCCAGCGGCATCCCGGCCCTGCGCCAGAGCATTTCGGCGATGC
>NZ_MIFU01000155.1:0-683 GCF_001855215.1 Pseudomonas sp. 06C 126
GCAACAACAGCGGCGCTACGGGCACGTTGGACGTCAATGTGGTCGACGATGTGCCAAAAGCCTTCGACGACAACCCCGGCGGCGTGGCCTCTGAAAGCCAGCTCATCCTCAATGGCAGCGTGCTGGGCAACGATGTGCAAGGCGCGGATCGGGTCGCCACTGGCCCGGTAACTGCCGGTACCTTCACCGGTACTTACGGCACCCTGCAGCTCTTCGCCGACGGCAGCTACACCTACACCCTGGACAAAACCGATCCACAGTTTGTCGCCCTGAACGGCGGTGGCAGCGGCACTGAAACCTTCACCTATCAATTGAACGACAGCGACGGCGACACCAGCACCGCCAAGCTGGTGCTACAGGTGCATAACAACGACGACCCAGTAGTACTGACGGGCCTGGAAGTAAAAGGCGGCGAAGTCACCGTCTACGAGAAAAACCTGCCATTGGGCAGCGCTATCGATGGGCCTGCTCTGACCCAATCCGGCACCTTCACCGTGACCGCACTGGATGGCCTGAAAAACCTGACGGTGGGCGGTATCAGCGTCGTCACCAACGGCGTCGCCGCGACCTTCCCGCAGTCGGAGCCCACCGGTTTCGGCAACACCCTGACCATCACCGGCTACAACGCCAGCACCGGCGTGATCAGCTACAGCTACACCCTCAACGGCACTGACAGCCACCCA
>NZ_MIFU01000156.1:0-626 GCF_001855215.1 Pseudomonas sp. 06C 126
GTGCCGGTGATCTGTACGGTCTGGGTGCTCTTGTCGATGAACACGTCATCGCCAGGGGCATCAACAATCACGGTACCAACGGTTTCGCCGGCCTTGATGGTGATGGTTTGCTTGTTATCGAGGGTCAGGGTGACGTCAGTGTCAGCCTTGTTGCTCAAGGTGGCGGTGTAGGTGATTTTTCCGCCTTCGTTGACGGCGTCTGGCGCGGTCAAGGTGACGGTAGTGGTGTTGTCGGTGCCCGGTGTGTCGGTTACGACGGTGGTGACTTTGTCAGTACCAGGGACCAGGTTCTCGAAGTGCTCGCCACCGGTGACTTTTTCGATGCCGGTCGTAACAGTTTGGTCGCCTTTGTACACATCGTCCGGCGCTACAGCCGAAACAGTACCGCTCGACTCGTTCACACCGATGGTGATGACCTGTTTGTTATCGAGGGTAATGGTTAACGGGCCAGTGGTGTTGGTGACTGGCTTGCCGTCTTTATCAACCAAGGTTGCGGTGTAAACAATTTCGCCGCCTTCGCCGACAGTTTTGGTGGCAGTCAGGACCACATCAACTTTGTCGATGGTGTCGTTGATCTGCGTAGTCGCACCGTCGCCAGCAACCACCAGCTTCTCGAAGTTACCGCC
>NZ_MIFU01000157.1:0-608 GCF_001855215.1 Pseudomonas sp. 06C 126
GAGTACAGCTATGACAAGCGCGGGCAGCTTTTAGCGGTTTGGTATCCGGATCACAGCTGTCAGCGCCTGACCTGGAATGACCTTGGGCAGTTGGTGGGGGAACAACTGCCCAATGGCGGCGTGCGGCGTTATCGCTACGACGCTTTGGGCCGGCAAATTGCCCGTGAAGATGAACACGGCGCGCTGACCCACTATCACTGGGACGCGGTAGGCCGACTGCTCAAGGTGGTATTGCCGGGCGGCGCCACCCGCGAATTGAGCTACAACCCCTACGGAAAAGTCACCGCCGAGCGCGATGAACTGGGGCGTGTGACCCGGTATGAATATGCCGACGGACTACACCTGATCAGTCGCCGGATCAACCCCGATGGCACGGCGCTGCGCTATCGCTACGACAACACCCGCCTGCTGCTGACCGAAATCGAAAACGAGTCAGGCGAACGCTATCAACTGGCGTACCACCCCAACGGCCTGATCCAGCAGGAAACCGGCTTCGACGGCAAACGCACCGCCTACGTCTACGACCTCAACGGCCACCTGCAGGAAAAAACCGAGTTCGGCGACGATGACCGTCAGCTGATTACCGCCTACCAGCGCGATAACGCCGG
>NZ_MIFU01000158.1:0-597 GCF_001855215.1 Pseudomonas sp. 06C 126
GGCCCGCTGACCATCACCCTCGATAACAAACAGGTCATCACTATCGGTGTGAACGAGTCGAGCGGTACTGTTTCGGCTGTAGCGCCGGACGACGTGTACAAAGGCGACCAAACTGTTACGACCGGCATCGAAAAAGTCACCGGTGGTGAGCACTTTGAAAACCTGGTTCCAGGTACTGACAAAGTCACCACCGTGGTGACGGATACCCCAGGTACTGATAACACCACTACCGTGACGTTGACGGCTCCGACTGAAGTAAGTGAAGGCGGCAAGATTACTTACACCGCTACGCTTTCTAATAAAGCGGACACCGACGTCACCCTGACCCTCGATAACAAGCAAACCATCACCATCAAGGCCGGCGAAACCGTTGGTACTGTGATTGTTGATGCTCCAGGCGATGACGTGTTCATCGATAAGAGCACCCAGACCGTCCAGATCACTGGTACTGAAGGCGGTAACTTCGAGAAGCTGGTGGTTGCTGGCGACGGTGCAACGACGCAGATCAACGACACCATCGACAAGGTTGATGTGGTGCTGACTGCCACCAAAACTGTCGGCGAAGGCGGCGAAATTGTTTACACCGCAACCTTGGTT
>NZ_MIFU01000159.1:0-541 GCF_001855215.1 Pseudomonas sp. 06C 126
GTACAAAGGCGACCAGACTGTTACGACCGGCATCGAAAAAGTCACCGGTGGCGAGCACTTTGAAAACCTGGTTCCAGGTACCGATAAAGTCACCACCGTGGTGACGGATACCCCTGGTACTGATAACACCACCACTGTGACCCTGACGGCTCCGACTGAAGTGAGTGAAGGTGGAAAAATCACCTACACCGCCACCTTGAGCAACAAGGCCGACACTGACGTCACCCTGACGCTCGATAACAAACAAACCATCACCATCAAGGCCGGTGAAACCGTCGGTACCGTGATTGTTGATGCTCCAGGCGATGACGTGTTCATCGATAAGAGCACCCAAACCGTCCAGATCACCGGCACCGAGGGCGGCAACTTCGAGAAGCTTGTGGTTGCTGGCGACGGCGCGACAACGACTATCAACGACACTATCGACAAAGTTGATGTGGTGCTGACTGCCACCAAAACTGTCGGCGAAGGCGGCGAGATCGTTTACACCGCGACTTTGGTTGATAAAGACGGCAAGCCAGTTACCAATACCACTGGTCCG
>NZ_MIFU01000160.1:0-540 GCF_001855215.1 Pseudomonas sp. 06C 126
TACACCGCCACCTTGAGCAACAAGGCTGACACTGACGTCACCCTGACCCTCGACAACAAGCAAACCATCACCATCAAAGCCGGTGAAACCGTTGGTACCGTGATTGTTGATGCTCCAGGCGATGACGTGTTCATCGATAAGAGCACACAGACGGTCAAGATCACCGGTACTGAAGGCGGTAACTTCGAGAAGCTCGTAGTCGCAGGCGACGGCGCAACGACGCAGATCAACGACACTATCGACAAGGTTGATGTGGTCCTGACTGCCACCAAAACTGTCGGCGAAGGCGGCGAGATCGTTTACACCGCCACCCTGGTCGACAAGGACGGCAAGCCAGTCACCAACACCACTGGCCCGCTGACCATCACCCTCGATAACAAACAGGTCATCACTATCGGTGTGAACGAGTCGAGCGGTACTGTTTCGGCTGTAGCGCCGGATGATGTGTACAAAGGCGACCAGACTGTTACGACCGGCATCGAAAAAGTCACCGGTGGCGAGCACTTTGAAAACCTGGTTCCAGGTACCGATAAAGTCACC
>NZ_MIFU01000161.1:0-512 GCF_001855215.1 Pseudomonas sp. 06C 126
TACACGCCTCCTTGATCTCCAACCCCGCCACCCCCACATCCAGCGCCAGCCCCACATACGTGCCATTGCCCAAAAACTTCGACGTCTGGGCAATGCTCTTGATGCGCTGGGTGTAACCCACAATTTCACTTTTATGCAGATAGCTCTTGGTCGAAATCCCCAGCACCTTTTTCAACGATTGATGGCTCTGCAAACTGGTACCAAACCGCGCTGCGCCTTGCAGTTGCACCTCCAGCTTGTTGAACAACACCTGGCGGTGGCGCACGAAGTTGTTACGGTCCAGCACGCCGTCCTTAAGCTGGCGATGCAACCGCTCGACCTCCTCCAGCGTGTGCCTGACCTCATCCAGGTGCCGGCCCCATGCCGAGGTGGCGCTGCCTACGCCCAATGAGCTGTAGCCAAGCAGGCTTTGCAGCAAATCATATTGGCCGACCACTGCTGTCCCGAGCGCCGCGTCCTGTTCCAGGCCGCGGCGGATTTGCTCGGCGTGGCGCATCAACCAGGCATCGTTG